>NZ_JBSPFA010000073.1:0-1127 GCF_053848885.1 Amedibacillus sp. YH-ame10 | reverse complement strand
CAGTTTTTCATAAGTAAACCTCCTTTAAAGTGTCACAAGGAAACACACCTATATCTTACACCTTTCATACTTATTGCAGTTAATTTATAAAAAACGGACTTCCAAATAAAAATTTAGGTATTATTTTCAATGAACTATTTCTTTGTTGTAATTATCTTATTTTAGTCTTACAATTAAATCATTCTAGTAGAGGTGATTATTTATGTATAACAAAATAAAAAATCGTGTATTTAATACAATAAGAGATGATGATGAAAATGATTTTATAAGTACAGTTTTTGACACTGTTATTATAACTTTAATTATTTTGAGTATTATCAGTGTTATTTTATCAACCTTTGATAATATTCCTGGTTATATTTCAACAATCATGCATATGTTTGAGTATATCTCTATTTCTATCTTTACAATCGAATATTTGCTACGTTTGTGGACATCTGATCTATATTATTCTTGTGGGCCTATAAAAAGTAGAATCAAATACATATTTTCATTTATGGCGATTATCGATCTAATTTCGATTTTGCCATTCTACATACCATTTATTATAAAGACCGACCTGAGATCATTACGTACGATACGTTTAGTACGAGTGTTTAGGATATTTAAGTTGCATAGATATACTGCAGTATTGAATAGTGTAATTGTTGTTTTCAAGAAAAAGAAAGAGCAGCTAATATCCTCCGTGTTTGTTGTATTTGTTTTGATGATAATATCATCAATATTTATGTATTACTGTGAACATGATGTGCAACCTGATAAATTCGAAAATGCATTCTCAGGATTATGGTGGGCTGTTGCTACGCTCACGACTGTAGGTTATGGTGATATTTATCCAATAACTGTTTTAGGTAAAATAATTAGTACCTTCCTTGCCTTGCTTGGAATTGGTCTTGTCGCGGTTCCTACTGGCATAATTTCTGCTGGGTTCAGTGAAGAGTTAATTGATTCCAAAGAAGATGAGTCAAAAAAAGATATTAACTATTGCCCGCATTGTGGTAAAAAAATAAAAAAGATGTCCTGAAGGACATTCCGAAAGATTAAATTTCGCCTGTAGATATAGTATACTATCTATAGGTGATTTTTTTGATTAAAGACTCTTCTGTTTTCGCTAAAAAAGAACTTGC
>NZ_JBSPFA010000072.1:0-1227 GCF_053848885.1 Amedibacillus sp. YH-ame10 | reverse complement strand
CTTTTCCGTACCAAATAACCGGTACTCATTATCAGCACCTTTATTATAATCTCTCTTCACAGAAATCGCAATACTATAAAAGATATAATAAATATGCAAAAGAAACTTTTTAATTTATTTCCTTTTATTTTAGGATTTTCATATATCTTTCTCGTATATGTATAGTAGGAGGGTATAGTATGATAACATACGTTCGTGCTATTAAGAGAGGAGACGCTATGTTTGAACTGTGTATCTTGTATTTGATATTACAGATTTCATATCTTATTATCGACCGTTTAAAGCGGTAATACATTGTACTTTACATAGTTTATTATAGCCGATCCGAATTTATCAGCACCTCCAAGCATTAAAAAGGGAATGAGCAGCAACTCATTCCCTTTTCCGTACCAAATAACCGGTACTCATTATCAGCACCTTTATTATAATCTCTCTTCACAGAAATCGCAATACTATAAAAGATATAATAAATATGCAAAAGAAACTTTTTAATTTATTTCCTTTTATTTTAGGATTTTCATATATCTTTCTCGTATATGTATAGTAGGAGGGTATAGTATGATAACATACGTTCGTGCTATTAAGAGAGGAGACGCTATGTTTGAACTGTGTATCTTGTATTTGATATTACAGATTTCATATCTTATTATCGACCGTTTAAAGCGGTAATACATTGTGCTTTACATAGTTTATTATAGCCGATCTGAATTTATCAGCACCTCCAAGCATTAAAAAGGGAATGAGTGCCTGCTCATTCCCTTTTCCGTACCAAATAACCGGTACTCATTATCAGCACCTTTATTATAATCTCTCTTCACAGAAATCGCAATACTATAAAAGATATAATCAATATGCAAAAGAAACTTTTTAATTTATTTCCTTTTATTTTAGGATTTTCATATATCTTTCTCGTATATGTATAGTAGGAGGGTATAGTATGATAACATACGTTCGTGCTATTAAGAGAGGAGACGCTATGTTTGAACTGTGTATCTTGTATTTGATATTACAGATTTCATATCTTATTATCGACCGTTTAAAGCGGTAATACATTGTGCTTTACATAGTTTATTATAGCCGATCTGAATTTATTAGCACCTCCAAGTATAAAAAAGATGTCCTGAAGGACATTCCGAAAGATTAAATTTCGCCTGTAGATATAGTATACTATCTATAGGTGATTTTTTTGATTAAAGACTCTTCTGTTTTCGCTAAAAAAGAACTTGC
>NZ_JBSPFA010000071.1:0-1367 GCF_053848885.1 Amedibacillus sp. YH-ame10 | reverse complement strand
TTGCTTCTAAACATAATCATTGTGATTCTTATCGTCCTGGTGAGAGTCATATTTCCATTGCTCATATCTTTTTTGAAAACCTACATAAGCTTACTTACCACTTCCATCTTTTCCCTGACTTAATTCGCTCTTCTGTTATGAAGGCTATCAACTCTGTTATCCTTTGTCATCAACACGAGCTTGGTCATTCTCTTTATGATTGTCCTTCTTGTGATAACTTCACCTTTCTTTGGCATACTTGTAAATCTCGTTTCTGTAATTCTTGTGGTATGAAATATGCCAAAATTCGTTCTCACAATATTCTTCAAAAAGTTTTTGATTGTTCTCATCGTCATTGTGTCTTTACCATTCCCGAAGATTTACGTGATTATTTTCGTGAAGACCGTTCTTTACTCGATATCCTTTTTCAATCCGTCAACGATACTCTTTCTTTTGTAATTCGTAATGCTGGTAATAAATCCGATTCTTTGATTCCTTGTGCCGTTCTTGTTCTTCATACTTTTGGTAGACCTCTTAATTGGAATCCTCATATTCATGTTCTTCTCGCTGAAGGTGGACTTCGTAAATGTGGTTCATTCAAAAAACTTTCTTATATCAACTACGCTTCTTTACGTCGTTCTTTTATGAAACAGCTTCTTGATAATCTTTCTTCACACATCGATACAATTGAATTCAAACAGTTAAAACGTTCTCTTTATAAATTATACCCTGATGGCTTTTATGTTCATTGCCCTCCTTCGAAATTTAAGGATGTAAAAGACTGTGTCGACTATGTTATTCGCTATGTTGGTCGTCCTGTTATGGCTCAAAGTCGCATCTTAGATTATAATTATGATATGGATCATGTGCTTTGGTATTATGAAGACCATACATCTGGTGAACGCGTTGATGTCTATGATACTTGCGTTTCTTTTATGAAAAAACTTATGCTTCATATTCCAGATGAAAATTATCGTATGATTCGTTACATTGGTGGCTATGCCACAAAGAAAAAGAAACTCGCAAATCTCATTCGTAAAATGGTCCATTCCTCTGCTGCTTGGATTCTGAAAAAGACTTCTGCTTATAGACAATATCGTATAGACACAACTGGTATTGACCCTCTATTATGTAGTTGTGGTTGCGAAATGAAATTTGTAGATTGTTATTTCCCTCCAGGGATACAGGAGAAAATTAATGAAAAATGGAAATTCCCAAAAATCAAATACGATTCTCTTCAAGTGTACTAAATGTGGATTTGAAGATCCGATGCCTGATTGGCTTGCGGAAGAAGTCTTATCAAAGAAACGTTTTGGATTGAAAAAAGTTTATGTGAATGCTTGTATTAAATGCGATAGCGAAATGCTTCCTAAAGATTTTCTAGAGAA
>NZ_JBSPFA010000070.1:0-1393 GCF_053848885.1 Amedibacillus sp. YH-ame10 | reverse complement strand
TACAAAAAAATTAGTTAATAAAAGTCAATATAAAATTGAATAAATTAATCATTATGAAAGTTCCGCGACAAAAACACCGATTTCTTATCGGTTTTTTGAAAAAATATGATATAGTAATTATGTTACTGATATATGCAACCAGTTTTACACATGCCATAAATTACTCTTAATAATTTATTGGCACTCGCAATTACTGCGGCATTAGAATTCATTGGATTCTCTTGCTGCGTTTTTTTATGGTAATAATTTTTAATACTTGTCTCTTTTGTTGTTTTTCGTATCATACATTTTACGGCTGTATATAATAACGTTCGCAGGCGCTTGTTTCCTCTTTTAGATATCCTGTAATGATATCCATCGTTCTTTCCTGATTGATAAATGATTGGTTCTATTCCTGTATAGGCAATCAACTGTTTAGGGCCTCTAAATCGCTCAATATCTCCTATCTCTGCTAGAATTCTTGCGGCAAGATTTTCTCCAATTCCAGGGATGCTTAACAACACAAGATAGTTCGGCATTTCTTGAGCTAGATCAATCATTCTTTCTAATGTTACTTTTACTAAATTTTCATAATATTCCACTTGTTCTATCGCGCTTTTTAAAATCAGTACATTCACATCATCAACTCTGCACCCAGATATTGTATTCCTTGCTAAATCAATGACAGCTATTGTTTTACTCTTTATCCAGTTTTCTCTATGTTTTGTATGTTTCTTCAAATAAGCTGTGATCGTTTCCGCTTTTTTGTTTTCAATCATTTCAGGATGTGGATACTTTTTAATAATTGCTAATGAGATATCACTATACAGATTCGAGAAAAAACTGTCATAGCCTGGAAATACGATTTCTAATATTTCATTCATGCTTACTTTGCATTTACGCAGATGTCCCAATAATGACTCATAATGTCGGCTCATTTGCTGTAAAGAATAGTAGGTATCTTCTGCTCTATGGCTGTCATTTAGTTCACAGTTATAATATACCTTTGCGATTGTTGTACAGTCTGCCTTATCAGTTTTAATGCTCCTCAGACTTTGCTTTCTGAATCGCGCTGAGAGTAGTGGTGATATCATATGATATGGGATATTATTTTGCTCCAGATAGTTCTGTAAACCTCTATGGTACACCCCAGTTGCTTCAAAAACTACATACACATCTTTCTCGTACTTTTCTTTCATTTCATGCTGTAATACTTTGATCTTTTGAAATCCTCTTAAATCATGCTTTATCACAAATACTTTGCGATGAATCGTCATTGGATCAATAAAACTCCCTACATGACTTTCTCCTTTTGATACATCGATACTGATACATAATTCTTTCAATTGCATTTCCTCCTTCTTTGCCTTTTTGCCTTGGGTTTCCTTTTTTCATCAGTCCTATTTTCGTTGTT
>NZ_JBSPFA010000069.1:0-1406 GCF_053848885.1 Amedibacillus sp. YH-ame10 | reverse complement strand
AAAGGAGACCAACTATGAACTTGTCAAGTAAAACATGAAAAAAAATAAGACACGATAAAAAGAACTAACAAGGTAGCTAATTTAAAAAGATAGATGAAAAGAAAGTCTAATCTAAAATAAATTCTTTGTCTGGATTCTGTAAAACAAAGAAGATATAATTAACTAATTTCTTAGCACAATGCCCTAATGCATTGTAATGGGCTTTGCCTTCACTACGTTTCTTTGCATAATAAGCATTCATCTTAATTGAATTTTTACGAACGTTATTTGCTGACCAGATTAATGCATAACGAAGCATCTTGTTTCCACGCTTCGACATCCTAGTTTTATGAGCTTTAAAAAGTCCTGATTGGCGAATTTTAGGATCTAGTCCAGCAAATGCCAGCACCTTGCTTGGATTATCAAATCGTGATATATTTTCTATAGTAGCTAGAATATAAGCAGCTTGAATATAACCGAACCCTGGGATTTTCAGGAGAGGTGAATCCAAACGCTTCATACATTCAATGATCTGCACCTTGACAGAGGCTAGCTGCTGTTCGAACAACTCGATTTGAAGGACTGTATTCTTAATGTAGAACGACAGAGCGTCTGAGTGAAACCCAACGCTTGAGCTGGCTAAGGATTTGATTTGCGAGACCTTATCTTTGGAACAGAAATTCCGTTCAGCATTGATTAGATTATACAGACGATCAATACGAGTTGTTTTTATTTGATGGGCTGTATTAACTTCTTTAAAAAGGTTAAGAAAACCTTTGGAATAAATGGAATTTTTAAGATAAGGTTTAAGTTCAGGGAAAGCGCGATCTAGTAAAGCAGTAAGGCGAATACGCTCACTTGACTTCTTCTTTTTAAGGTTTTCACGTTCTAAACAGAGATACTTTAAATCATTTATATGAAAAGAAGATATATTAGATTTAGAATGATTAAAAGAAAGAAAACAAGCAATAGAGTAAGCATCAACTTTATCCGTTTTAACATCACGAATACTCAATCCTCTAAAGCGCTTCGTCAAAAGGGGATTGATAAGTTCACAGTGATAATTTAGATGAGATAAGAAATGATATAGATTCTCATGGTAATGAGCAGTTGACTCAAAACCGATGATAATATCATCTTTAGAAAAAGATGAAAAAGAATTAAGAAACGATTGGAATCCATCCATCGTATTCTCAAAAGCAAAAGAAGGAACATGTACTTCACCAAAATGATTAATGATACATGCGTAGTGTGTGTATTTGGCGATATCAACGCCAATAAAATAGGTCATAAGAAAAGACCACCTTTCTAGAACCTTGCCTAGCCATGGTGATCTATCCTCGTAATCTTGCGAGACATAAAAGTACAAAGACTTATCCAACTATAAACAAATAAATAGAGCCATGGCAATACTCTCCTTTAAAAGG
>NZ_JBSPFA010000068.1:0-1439 GCF_053848885.1 Amedibacillus sp. YH-ame10 | reverse complement strand
CGTAAATTATCAGAATAAATGCAGTAAGAAGTAAAAATAGTAAAAAAAGGGAGTTATTGCAGTTTAAGTTAAGTGAAAACGGCAATAACCCTTTTAATATATTGTGAAAGTCATAAAAAAATCCACGACGAAAAAACGGGGTTAATTCCGTTTTTTCAACTTATTTCCGTTTCCTTGTGACAATTATTGCTTTAATTATTTCATTAATTTATCCAATATATCTTTTCCATATATTTCGATAAATGCTTCTTCTGGTGTTGCTCCTCCTAATGATTGCACCCTGCTTTGTATTAATGTTAGATTTATTGAGCGTACCTCTGCTTTGGTATAACGTTCTATGGATTTGCCTTTCGGGAAGAATTTTCTCAATTGCTTATTCATATTTTCTACATTTGGCTTATGATTCGATACATAAGGATCACAATAGAAAATATGGGTTCTTTTATCTTTTGTTATTGGAGAATATTCAAATCCATCCATATCACTGAATGAGGGGTCTCTATCTGTTAGGATATAAGGGAATAGGTCTTGAAATATTTCTACTCCTAAACTCTCCTCTAAAGCATTGAAATGGGCAATCACTTTCTTGCTGTTCGGATTTTTTATAATTGTTAGATAAGTAAAGTGTATTTCTGGTGAGATTAGTGTTAAAATAACTTTGCTATCTGTCTTGATGGCTCCTAAAAAATCTAGTTGCCATCCGTACTCATTCGGATGAGAACGTCGATAAGACAAATAGTTGAGGTAAGTATGATTGCTTCGATCTATCTTATTATTGGAGTAATCATACTTTTTATTATGCCTTCTTTTCTTGTATGTAACGGCTGCAGGAAGGTCTAGAGGCTTAGTTTTAAGATAACCAGTATTAATGTAGCGATATATGGTGGTTACAGATTTGGAGACTCTTTTATCAGTCTTGGATATATGATAAATAGAATGACCTTGGTCGACGCCCTGTTTGATGGCATCGTCTAATGCTTTAAAATCATTAGAATTCATATCGAGACCTCTTCTTGATAATACAAGATTTTTTTTGGCATTCGCATCGGCAATTTTAGGATCATATTTGAATTTATCAAAAGGACAAGTTTTACCATAACGCAAATGACAACCATTACAGACGTAAGGAAAACGTACTAATTTCTTACATGTCTTTTTTGTTTTGTTTAAGGAATGGAGTTGACTGAGAAATCTATTTCTGCGAATTTCTTTAGAGATAGAAGTTGGGTTGAACTCAAGAATCATAGCAATTTCTTTAAGTTTAGAATTTTTACAGAGAAGAGAGTTGATAATCTTTCTTTGATCAAAAGATAAATGTTTCCAGTTTTTCATAAGTAAACCTCCTTTAAAGTGTCACAAGGAAACACACCTATATCTTACACCTTTCATACTTATTGCAGTTAATTTATAAAAAACGGACTTCCAAATAAAAATTTAGG
>NZ_JBSPFA010000067.1:0-1485 GCF_053848885.1 Amedibacillus sp. YH-ame10 | reverse complement strand
TGGTTCTTTAACATTTGGTGTTGGTGGATGAAAAACGATACAAATTAAGGCTTAAGCGGAGATGGTTGAAAAATCATCTCTTTTTCATTGTCTTAATTTAACCATAGTATTCGCAATAAGTAAAATTCTAATTTTAAAGTGGGTAAAGGAGCGATAACCAAAAGCTATTCGTTTTATAACTTTGATAAGATTATTAGTACCTTCAATGATACCGTTTGAGTATTTATATTTTAATGAATTACAAATATGTATTTTATGCTCTTTCAGAGTATGTATAGAAGTTTTCATATAGTCAGAAATAGAATCATCCACATGATTAATTGAATCCTCAAAGGATTTTATATCTCTGCTTTTTATCGATGATATTATTTTTTGATAAAGATAATAAGACTCATAAAAGGACTTATCAAGATTTATGAGATAGTCAACGATATCAATTTCACGCATCCATTTTTTGAAACATGTGCGAGGTCTAAACTCGGTTACATCTAATTCATTGCGATTTTTTAAAATAAGCTTCCAGTAGCGTTTTAGTTTATTATAGTTTTTCTTATCTTGATTCATTAATTGGATTCTGGTTTTATTAAGAGAGCGTGAAACAAGCTGAATTATGTGGAAGCGATCAGTGATAATCTGAGCATTAGGAAAACAAGCTTTAATGAGTTGAATATAGGGAATATACATATCGATACAGATAGTTTTTACGGAAGCTCTAGCTTTATGAGAGAATCTCATGAAGTAGCTCGTAAGATGAGATAAACGCCTGTCTTCCACAATATCAACAATATCACCTGATTCTGCATTTAGAAAGAGAAAAGACATATGATAATCAACAGACTTTACAGATTTGAACTCATCAAAACATAAGTGTTGAGGGAGAAAATTTCTAGATATATGGAAGTCAGAATAAAGGTGATGAAGATGACGATTTACAGTACAGTGAGAAACATGATTGTTTTTAGCGATATCTTTTTCAGATATCTTAGTTTTAGAGTCAAGAGAAATAGAGAGACGAGTATTATTGGATATGAAACAGTGTTTATTTACAATAGAAGAAGAGGCAGAAAAAGAGTGGAGACAATGTTTACACAAAAAGCGTTGTTTACGAACCTTAAGGATCGTTTGTTTTTTAGAAACATCAGGTAAAAGGATATGAGAAGTTTTCGTGCCGTTTTTAATGATGGAATTAACATTAAGCGAGCCACAAACGGGACAAACATCTGGTGGTGAATAAGTAAGGGTTGCACTATAAACGAGAGAGTGAGAACCATGAAACAAGCGTTCATGGATAAAGTCATCATCGAAAATCAAATTATTTTCTTTGAGATTTAGAGATAATAGTATAGAATTAGATATGGACATAAGAAGAACTCCTTTCGATTGGTTTAGTCGCCTAAATTGTAACGGATAATTCATCTTATGTCTTTTTATTTTGAAAAATATAAAAAGGTGTCAGTTTTCACCAACACCAAATGTTATAGAACC
>NZ_JBSPFA010000066.1:0-1539 GCF_053848885.1 Amedibacillus sp. YH-ame10 | reverse complement strand
ATTTTTTTATGACTTTCACAATATATTAAAAGGGTTATTGCCGTTTTCACTTAACTTAAACTGCAATAACTCCCTTTTTTTACTATTTTTACTTCTTACTGCATTTATTCTGATAATTTACGTATATTTCACAAAATTTAAAAATGCACATACCAATATTCTACGCCAAATATGCTCACTCGTTTACACAATTCAACACTACTTTTATTCGATATAGTTTCATACATACTCCGTGATATCGTCAACCATGTTGTCTCTCCATTATAACGACGTATTTCAATAGTATAGTCTCTTCTATTACGCGAACGATGACTTTTCTTATCCACAACAAAGGCAGATTCATGTACTGGTGCTTTTACCCTAGAAATCCAATTCCACGCAAACATAGATGAAAAGCTATATGCCACTAAAGCAAGAAATACTAAAATCCACTTCCCTTTACGTATCTTTTCATCACGACGTTTCGAAATCCCTACAAATGGAATAAATAGAATAATAGCGAATATAAAAACCAACACAAAAAAATAACCTTCGTTCCTTAAATTCATCGTATCTGCATTTATAAGTAAGATGATAATAGATGAAAGAATGGGTAAAAACGGAACTTTTATATGAGAATTCTTCCAGCTTGTTTTCTCCTCTTTTCGAATTTCACATACCATTCTTGGATATATCCAAAGATATAAAAAGTAATATAACATAGGAGAAATTGCAAAGATTAGAAATACCCATCGAATCGGTAGAGCAACAAAGACAATAAGTAAAAGAAACGTATGCACGTAGGATAAAATACGTATGGTTTTTTTCATCTTTTTAACCTTTGTCTTGCTCATTTGTTTCCCAAGTTCTTTTATCTCCTGTTCTTTTATATTTTCATCTGAATGAATTATAGAATTTCTAACAAATACATTCGCTTCACAAGATTTAATAGCTATATTTTTTTCATTGAAGTACGCAATTGCTTGTGAGGCATTTTTCATATTGCTTTTAAAATCAGCTAAACTATTCTTATCACTATCACAGAGTCTATAAGAAACACTTGAAATCAAAAACTTAGAAAGTATTACTTCACAACATCTAATGTCCTTACAATGAAAAATTCTTTTTCGCCCCAACCAGTTTATATACTCACACTCTTCTTCACTTATTCTTAGTTTATGATAATGATATAACATTAACAAATAAATACCTAACATCAGAAAGAAACCGAAGACAACAATACAAAACAATGCACTACTAATGTCTCCTACAATCAAGGAGGATAGAACACTAATACCTAGAATAATAGAGAAAAAAGTACTCGTAATGATTCCTACTATAAATACAATTTTATTTTCACTTACTATGATTTTTTCCATCTTTATCACCTTGTTATGGAATTATTATAACAAATTATTCAATATATTACAGCAAAACATAAAAAAGATGTCCTGAAGGACATTCCGAAAGATTAAATTTCGCCTGTAGATATAGTATACTATCTATAGGTGATTTTTTTGATTAAAGACTCTTCTGTTTTCGCTAAAAAAGAACTTGCTT
>NZ_JBSPFA010000065.1:0-1791 GCF_053848885.1 Amedibacillus sp. YH-ame10 | reverse complement strand
CTAGGACTTCCTTCAGATTCCATCTCACGATGGACACCCTTGTCTTCGACTAGTGGTTAGCGACTAAACCTCCACAGTGGACTTTCACCACTTAGATGTATGCCATGCCCGGCACACGAAAAAGGCATATCATTACAAAATGACGTGCCTTTTTGACCCTACGAAAGTTTATAGGTACCCCTTCACCCTACAAAAGTTTAGAGGCTATTTTTTTAATTCCCTATGAAAGTTTAGAGGGCCTTTATTTACAATATGTGTAAAAAAAGAAAGGGGATATTCAATTGTCAAAGAACAATTTGTGGTGCAAAATTTGCACTTCACCAAATGAATCTATCTAAACAAGAAGTCGCTATTTTCTAAAATTCTATCTATTACAGGATGCATGACTTCTGTGTCCGACATTTTATGAATGGTGCTAACTTTATTTCCAGTATCCTTACTAGAATGACCTCAATGATACATAACTTCATCTGATGTACCATAATCTAAGATAATATAACGGTCATGGAAATCTCTAATTCTTTTGATATATAAATTGGGATATTCTCTATCAAAATTAGCTTCTTCTAATCTCTGCAATTTTGGAACGCTTTTATTTGCAGTAAAAATAGTCACATCTACATTTTCTTGCTTATGTAAGCTTCATTGGCTTCAAATCTTTGACCTTCTAAGAAAGTTATTTCTTTTACTGGAGTATCATCAATAAAGTTTTCCATGATTTTGTCTATATCACTTTTTGTTGCCATGGTATCTTTCATAATTTGTATATCCTCTTTGTTCTGCATGACCGTTGTTGTTAATTTTAAGAAGTCTGTATTATCTAGTAATTGTTTGTTTTCAACTAGATAATGTTTCATTTCTTTAAAAGATCTCATAATATAGATACTTTGTTGTGTCGCAATGTCATTTTTTAAAATCGTAGCAATCATGTACACTCCCTGTTCTGTAAATACAAAAGATAATTTTCTCTTCCCACCATGTGAACTTGAAGTCACATTTTGTGATTTCAAGTTATCCTGCTCTTCTTTGGTTAGTTGAAACATAAAATCATTTGGGAATTTTTCTATATTACGCTTAACTTGTTGATTTAATTTACTAACCTCTGTTCCATATAATTGTGCTAAATCACTATCTAACATCACTTGTTGTCCACGTATTATATGTACTAAATCTTTAAATTCTTTACCTTTGGTAATTATTTCATTCATTCAATTACCTCCCTTCATATTATATATACGAGATTTATATACAAAATTCCTAAATTTTCTTGATTTATTCTTGAGGTAACAAAATGTAACCACGATCTCAAGCAAAAAATTCTAAGATAAACCTCTTTATCACATCATTGCAACCATCTCTATATTCAATAAACTCTCTCATAGTCATAGAACAAAAATATTCTCCACTATATACTACAAGACACTGCAAAAATTCCTCTTTATAATTCTTCAAAATAACAGGTAAACATTTACCAATGTATTTCTCTACATCTTCTGTGTTCAAATATAACTGATAGAACAAATATCCAAATAAAACACAAATCAAATGAAATTCTATAACATTCAACTTAGTGCTTTTAAAATTTAAAAAAACTTTTAAATTATCAAACCTTCTTCTTTAGTCCATACCTTTTTAAACTTTAAGTAATTTACAAACAACAATAATAGCATGTTAGTGTCAAGTAAGTGTGGAATTATTACCATATAAAATTAAATCTTATATTGAAAGGTTGTGAGCGTAGCGAGCAGCCTTTCAATGTCTTGCCATGAATCCTTTTATATAATTTGATGT
>NZ_JBSPFA010000064.1:0-1986 GCF_053848885.1 Amedibacillus sp. YH-ame10 | reverse complement strand
TCCCATCTTTGACAGCTAGAAGACAAAAAAACCTCAAATAACGCCTTGTTTAAAGGATGTTTTGAGGTTTTCTGTTATGCAGCGATATATAGTAATATTTTATCTTTCTTTTGTCTTACGAATAATATTTCTCATCTTAGCTTTTTTGATAATTTGTGTATCTGTATGGAAATCAAATATATCGTGTAATTTATCTGTTAAATCCGTTCTTTTATATGTAGGAATATAACCATATCCCTCTACTGAACATACATTCATTTCTCTTAATGTATTTAATGTTCGTTCTACTGTATATTTATTCTCTAATTTTGATTCTAATAATCTATAAATAAGTAGAGACAAGAAACAGATTAAGAAGTGGGCTTTGATTCTGTCTTCTCTCTGTAAGTATACTGGTCTTGCTTCAAAGTCTGTTTTCATAATTCTAAAACATTCTTCGATTTGCCACCTACGTTTATTGATTGCGATGATTTCTGCTATGTCACTATCTAAGTTTGTGGTGACACCATAAAATCCATCATACATGGCTTCTTTATCAATGGCTTCCTGATTTAATGTTTTATATTCAATATCAGCCACTTCACCGTAAGCTGTTGTAGAGGTACTAGTAACGAATCTTGCTGGATCATTAGGATTACGATGTGTCTTTTTCAACTTTCCTTTTGTTTCCACCATTGCTTTGGCTCTTTCAATTTGTCCTTCTCTAATTTTTGCTTGATATGCTTTGTATTTAGGGGAATATGTAACGATTAACGTTTCGTTTTCGATTTTCGAATCCAAAGGAATCTGTTTGTAATAAATAGATTCATGTATTTCTGGATCACTTTCATCTAGATCCCTTAAATCGATGAACTTGTTGCTACCAATTTTTCTATATTGCGTTGGGTTAAGCGCTATTTCTCGATCGCTTTGTTTAAGTTTCTTTAAGGATTGCGTTATGACGAATGATCTTCCACCAGTGCTATTAAAAAGCTTATTGTTTTTAGATGCTAATCCACTATCTGAACAGTATACAAATTCTGAGCAGTCAAAATCGCGAATTACGTTCTGCTCGAGTGGTCTTAAAGTTGTCTGCTCGTTTTGATTACCAGGGTGAAGGTCAAAGGCGAGAGGGAACCCATCCGCATCCATAAACAGTCCCATACCTATGATAGGGTTTGGACGATTTTCCTTGCTCTTACCGTATTTTTTATCGCCATCCTCTTGTTCAATTTCAAAATAATAGTTTGTACAATCGTAATAAAGGACTTTAGTATTACGCTTATGAATAAAATTACTATTACGATATACCTCCGATTGAATATAATCAGATTCTTCCGCTAAAATCGATAAAGCACGATATACGTCATGTAATTGATATTTAGGCTGTTCAAGAAGAGATTGTGCAAATGAATAAGAACTTTTCTTACTGGATGGATGAAGAATACGAGAATAAATTAAATCGGATAGAATGGAATCTAAATTATAATCAAAATCATGGCGTACTTTGATATTGCGAATGATATTGTCAAAGCGAAGGTCAGAATAGATAGATTGAAGGAAAAGGTAACCACAATTATAATTTCTTTGAATATCTTTTTCGATGGTTTTATTGGGTGCGAAAGGAACAGAAATAGTCTCATTTTCTTTCTTATAGATTTCAGTGGCAATAAGAGCTTGCTCTTTCGCCCATAACATAACACCATCACGATCAGTGTTAAGCATAGTGGAGAGCTCAGCCAAAGTGCCAAGTTTTTTAAATGTTTTAGAAGTGCTTTTCCCATTTTTATCAATAAAAGCATAGTTAATATAGAAGGACTCAGAGTTTTTAGATTTAGAAGTAGTTACACGCATAATTATCACCTAACTCTATTATACCATATATTGTGACATATTACAATATATTACGATATATAATTACAACAAATTTGACAAAATTTATACAAAAAAAGCCTTTGCTTATAGGCTATATACAAATTTATTTGAATTTTAGCTGTCAAACTCCCG
>NZ_JBSPFA010000063.1:0-3033 GCF_053848885.1 Amedibacillus sp. YH-ame10 | reverse complement strand
TTAATTTGTATCGTTTTTCATCCACCAACACCAAATGTTAAAGAACCAAAAAAACACGTCTTCCTCTTATGAGATTGACGTGTTTTTTTATGTTATGGCTGTTTCTTATTCGTTACAGCCTCTTTTCTATTATTTTTTACAAGTATATTTCCCTTTTTCAAGATTTTCTTTTGTTTTATCAATATCAATTTTATCTTTAGAAATATCAATATTAGGATCTCCACTTACGATTCTATAATCAGCTGCACTGATTTTTTCGAAATCGATTGTAATATTTTCAACCATATTAAGTTTTGCATCATCTTCTGATAAAGAATATGTAACACCTTCCATATCTTTATATGCCTCTTCTTTGGAATATGTTTTTAATGTAGGAACCATAGCTTCATATATTTCTTCTGAACTTGCAGTCATAACAGCATTTTGCTTTTGTGAAATCACAGTAGACCCTTGATAATCCATATCAATGTTCATAACTGTTTTGATTCCATTTAGATCATTTTCTAATTTACAATTCATTGTTTTTGTTTCTTTATCGCCACCACCACATGCACTAAGGCATAGAACGGCGAACGCCATACATAGTAATTTTTTCATAATTATCTCCCTTATTAATTTGACAACTACATAGTATCATGAAATACATTATTTGTGCTATTTTACATATGAATTTATAAATCTGTTCTTTTTTTATTTAAAATCTAAAAAATTTTTACATTTTTTCTTCTAATTTCATATCTGTCACATGAAAAAGCCCCCGAATATTCGAGGGCATATATCTATTCAATTGTATTTTCGATGTCTTTACATTTGTTAAAATTGCAATACATCATTTCTTATTTCTGTGATACTTTCTATAGGATTTTCACATTTGTATGTCGCAGGTTCTTCATCTCCTTTTCCCGCTTATTTCAAGTTTCCTATAGTATTTGATTCCTTTGTTATCTGAATACTTATTACTTTATTTGTAACTTAATTTCAGTTTCCGTAAATCTTATGCTTAGATCTTTATGATTTGCTTTCAATTCTAATTCTTTTTCCAGCCATCTATAACATATTTTATATCACTTCATAATCTGGATTCTATATTCATAGTTGACGCATCACTTTGTCACTTCCTGATTCTTGGGTTGCTTTCACCAACGTTTCATCAGGCATGTATTCCGATATCCACTCCGTATTTTCTTGTTTTCGTTAAATATTATCCATCATAACTCCTATACAAGAAATCATTTCACTTCTGATGATCTAATATTTAACTTTCAAACTTTCCCATTTTCTCACCGCTCTCTTTTTTCTTTTGCTTCTTTATACCTCTATTATAGCCTTTCAAACTGCTTTGTAAATGGAAGTGGAAAGATTGGTAAATATATGGAATTTTTGGTATCATTCTTCAATTTTCAGTTTCATAAACTGCCGAATAGTCTTACTAACTTCAGCTTTTTTTGCTCTTGATATTGGCAATTGCTCTTTTGAAAGATACACAATGTCAGAATGTATCTGCGTAATATATTGCATATTTACTAGATAACTGGCATGAATCCATAAGAAATGATAGCTCTTGAAGTATTCATTTGCATCCTTCATATTTTTTCGTTCGCGAAACTCTCCTCGCTTTGTATGATAAATCAAGTATTTATCTTCTTTTTCAATGTAGTAAATATCTTTAATTTTTAACGGAACCTCTACATTGTTATAAGAAAACAAATATTCTTCCTGATTCTTCAATAGAAGCTCAATATATTTAGATATACGTTTCACTTCATGCTTTATGGATACTCGATCAATATAGAATATTCTTGAAAATGGTAATATTTCTTTTTCTGCTTTTGTAATTTTTGTTTTCGTATAGATGACAATACGCTGTGGCTTGTTTAGTATAAACGATTGATTCACACGAGGAATTTCAAACTTTTCGTGAAAGATAATAATTTGAAACTCTTTTTTATTCTCAGCATTTGCTAATTGAGATATCTTCGTAAAGTATTGAAAAGACCATTCCTGATTTTCTAGTAGGGATGCAAGTTCAAACATAATATCCTTTGCGATTTCTTCTGTTTCTACAATAGCAACCCTTAACATATGAATACCTCCTTTCTACTGTATTTGTGAATATGTTGTTAGTATGATATCTTCATCCTTAAGTATTTGTTTTACTTCTTCACTACATAAGATTTCTAATTCATCGATGCGCTGTAATGCGTAACTCGTAATATTATACAAAAAATGATCTACATAAGCAGGATGACACATAATTTCGCATACTTCTCCTTCTTTTACATTTTTTGCTATCTTCTGGAATGTTTCTACTGTAATCCCTTTATCATAGAATTCAATATTCGAATTACTAATCTTTTCGATATGACTATCGTATGAGAACCCTCCTCTAAAAGGTAACTGAAATTCATTAGACAAACGTTCCATTACATCTTTCAATACACGTTGTGTATGTATATGATGATGAGAATCTAAATGATCAATCTCAATCCCACTTTCCAATACTTTTTCAATTTGTGCTTTTAATTCTTCATATGCTTCTTCTGTATCAATTTCATCGATTTTGTTCTTATCATGGAAATAGCCATTTTCCATCACGATATGTTTATGATTCTTTAACAATGGTTTATACGTGGTGAGTGTTAAATGTACACCTATATGTAATCCTGGATTTTCTTTTGCCAGTTGTATAGCATGTTCATATCCTGGCATATTGGCCATAATTGTCGTTGAAGTGACAATCCCTTCCTTATAAGCTCTTAAGATCCCATAATTCACAGCTTCGCTTAAACCAAAATCATCTGCATTCACGATTAAATATCTGCTCATTTCTCAAGCCCTCCTTTGAATATATCTTTATTATACTATTCCTAAACTCATTGGGCAAAGTATATAGAAAAAAACAAAGTCCTCATCTCATTCGAAAATGATAATGTCTCAATGTATCAATATTGAAAATGTCCCAATGTAATTTAATAAAAGTATATAATATCTCCTTAAGGGAGGTCATTATGAGAAAGGTTGAATTAAGAATGA
>NZ_JBSPFA010000062.1:0-3336 GCF_053848885.1 Amedibacillus sp. YH-ame10 | reverse complement strand
ACTCTCCTTTAAAAGGACAACGCCTTACTATAAATTAATTGATAAGGTTCTACTTATAGTTTATCAAAAAAATGAAAGGAGTGTATGATACTCTGTCGCAAGGTACACAAGTATCATACAAGGGTTTGTTATGAAGAAAATCCTATGGTGTATGTGTATTTGTCTTTTTTTGTGTGGATGTCAATCATCATTTGGTTCTATCAATGAAGGAACCTTAGATATGGAAAGTTTTAGTGAAAGAATAGAAGAACAAATAGAAAAAAATAATTGGAGAATGGGGCTTTTCAATGAGGAAGCTTGGAGTAAACACAAAGTGGAACAAGAATATCATATGGATATGACCAAAATAGAAGATTGTTTAATTAAAAGTTCCTTAATAGAAGCGCAGTTTGTTGAGATAGCTTTCTTTAAAGCAGATCAACAATATGATTCTATGATCAAAGATTCCATTCAATATCGCCTACAAAAACTATCCTCAACTTATACAAATTATGTACAAGATACAACAAAAAAATTATCTCAATACAAACAGGGAAGAATTGGAAAATATTATTACTTTATTCTTGGTGAAGATTGCAAAAAGGTGGTAAACTATATACGTAACAGTGAATAAAGCTTATGAATGGGTGATTTTATGGATAAACTAAAGAACATATATCAAGAATTTACATCCTTTGAGGGAAGTCTTTTTCGATACTCGTTATCGTTTTCTTTGATGTTGGCACTCGCCCCCTCTTTGTTGTTGTTTGCGATGCTTTTTCGATATGCTTATTTACCAATCGAAATTATCTTGAATTTTGTTGTGAACTTCTTACCAGATACCAGTGTCACTACATTGGATAAAATCTTTGTGTTCTTTTCCGATAAAGATTATAGTATTGTTTCCTTTATTGTAACTGTCAGTGTTTCATTCTATCTAGCTTCTCGTAGTATATTCTCATTCCTCTTAATCAGCGCATCCCATGAGGAAGTAGATGTACCGAAATGGTCGATCCGTGTGAAATCCATTATGTTGTTTATTCTATCCACCGCCTTTTTAATTGTTGGTGTGTTTCTAGCAACTCGCTTTTCCAAATTTCTACCCGTGATATCCGCAAGCTTTATGCTTTTGTTTTTTACTGGATTGTACCGTACCCTTAGCTTTCGTAAACGCAACTGGGGATTTGGTATGATTGGCGGTATGTTTTCAACGATTTGTATCATGGCATTGGCTGCCCTATTCGTAAACATTGTACAAACCTTTACTTCTTATAATGATATCTATGGACCCTTAGCTGCTTTAGTAACCTTATTATTGGCCATTTACTTAATCTCATGTATTGTATACTTAGGGTTTTGTTTAAACATTGTATTTGAAGATGAATACCAAAACGAATCGAAATTACCACTTAAAAATGAAAGATTCTTTATGTATTGTCAAAAACTAACAGATTCTATAAAAGCACGCTTCTTTAAGTAAAATCCATCAAACATTGGTCTTCACAAAAGTGATAAAGTACGTTACTATATAGAAGAATAAAAGAATGAGATGAGGAAATCGTATGCGTAAGAATAAATTAGAAATTATTACGATTGTATTATATATCGTAGGAGGCATGTTTTTTATAGGATACTTATTTACACAAGAGGTCATTATGATGGCAATTGGTGCTTTGTTTTTGTGTTATGGTAGTATGATGCAAAACAAAAAAATAAAAGATGATAAAAAATAAGACGATGTAGAGGTATTCTTAGGAATATCTCTATTTTTATAAAACTATGCTTGCTATCTATTTCATATCCTGTATGATATACTAGGAAGTAGTAAAAATGTACGAAAAGTGAGGTTGTTTATGAAATTAACAATAAAGAAAACAGGAATTAATGGAGAAGGAATAGGATATCTTGATCGAACTCCTGTATTTATACCAGGTGCTTTAATGGATGAAGAAGTAGACGTACGTATTATAGAACGTCAAAGTCGTTATGCAACGGCAGAAGTAAATTATATAGTAAAGAAGAGCAAGGATCGTATTGAACCAAAATGTAAGATTCAACATGCATGTGGTGGATGTCCTTTGATGATCGCTAAATATCCAGCACAATTACAATATAAGCGAGAAATACTGAAACAATCTTTGATTAAATATGCGCAAGTAGATCCTAGAAGAATTGGGAAAGTTCTTGCGAGTGAACAAGTATTTGAATATCGTAATCAATTTAAAATGCCATGTGCATTAAATGATTACGGGGAAATATCTAGTGGTTTATATATGCCAAATTCCAATTATTTTATTGAGATAAAAAAATGTTGGGTACATGAATCAGGATTGGAACGTACACGTAGAGATGTTATGGATATTCTTATGGAATATGGAATAGAACCTTACGAATTCCATGAGAAAAAGGGAATTCGCTCTGTTGTAATACGTGGGTTCGATGGAAAATATCAATGTACACTTGTGACTGGAAATGATGACATAGATACTCGTGCAATCGATCAAATTATGCGTATTAAGGGAATGTGCAGCCTATGGCAAAGTATCCATACCATAAAAAAATCACCAGAGGTGTTCGGTCCTAAAATGATCTTTTTGGCAGGAGAAAGACTATTACCTTTAGAATTGGATGGTTTACATCTACAAGTATCTCCACGCTCTTTCTTCCAGCTAAACAGCTTACAAGCGGTACAATTATATCGTACGATCGCTTCCATGGTAGAGGGTCATAAAGGACTCATCGTTGAAGCCTATAGTGGTATTGGTGCCATCTCCTTGTATTTAAAGGATAAAGCAGATGAAATTATAGGAATTGAAACTATCAAAGACGCTGTAATAAATGCGAATGCAAATGCGAAGTTGAATGGATGTGAGCATGTATCCTTCCTTTGTGATGATGCCGCAAATAAATTAACATATATCTCAAAGAAACGTAGTATTGATGTTCTTGTTGTCGATCCTCCAAGAAGTGGTTTAGATGATGCAATGTTAGATTGTATCCTTAAAAGTAAGATCAAAGAAATCATTTATGTATCTTGTAATCCAGCAACCCTAGGCAAAAACATCGCAGTACTATCTTCTAGATACAAAGTAGAAAGAGTACAGCCTTTAGATATCTTCCCACATACACAACACGTGGAAAGTGTAGTACGCTTAATAAGATTAAAATAAAGAAAGGGTTATGGAATTTAGTAATTCATTACTTTATAAAACAGGAAAGGCATTCTATTTCCTGTTTTTTTCGTGTGCCGGGCATGGCATACATCTAAGTGGTGAAAGTCCACTGTGGAGGTTTAGTCGCTAACCACTAGTCGAAGACAAGGGTGTCCATCGTGAGATGGAATCTGAAGGAAGTCCT
>NZ_JBSPFA010000061.1:0-3728 GCF_053848885.1 Amedibacillus sp. YH-ame10 | reverse complement strand
TAGAGAATCAAAAGTAAAAACTTGTCGTGTCCTTCTTTGGCTCTTCTTAGAGCCTTTTCGTCATGTTTTTTTCGTTTTCTCTCATTTCCACTTAAATTATGCAAGTTCCTAATAGATAAAAAACGATAGAGCATTTTCATGTTCTACCGCCTTATATTTATTCTTCTTCGATTCCACCTAATACTTCTAGAATTCGATTTAAATCATCATTTCCACTATATTTGATTGTGATTTGTTTATCACTAATAGACACTTTGGTTTGAAAACGTGTTTGAAGTCTATTTTCCACATGTTCAAGATTGATATCTTTTATTTTCTTCACAGGTGCTTCTTTAGGTTCGTTCAATTGTTTTACAAATGCTTCTACTGCACGAACACTCATTCCTTGTCCAATTGCCTTTTTTGCTACTTCTTCCATAAGTTTTTCATCGTGAAGGGCTAATAATGCACGCACATGCCCCATGCTTAATTCTCCCTTAATTACATGGTTTTGTACAACCTTAGGCAATTTTAAAAGTCTCAACATATTGGCTACATGTTCTCTTGATTTACCGATACGGTTTGCTAATTCTTCTTGTTTATATCCAAGTTTCTTAATTAGTTTTTCATACCCTTGCGCTTCTTCAATAGCGTTTAAATCTTCACGTTGAATATTTTCTAGTAATGCAATTTCCATCATCTGTTGATCATCGAATTCCATTAAGATAGCAGGTATTGTCTTCAATCCAGCTAGTTTACTAGCACGTAATCGACGTTCTCCAGTAATTAATTCATATCCTTTTACTGCTTTCTTAACTAAGATTGGAGTGAACACTCCATGTAGTTTTATAGAATCAGATAATTCTTGTATTTTCTCATCGTTAAATACTTTACGTGGCTGATAAGGATTTGGTTTTACATCATCCACATCTACTTCAAATTTAGAATCTGTATGTACATCCATCTTTCCTTGTTGAATATCTTCTAGTACGCTACTTACATCTTCACCGAAGATTGCGGATAGACCTTTGCCAAGTCTTGGTACACTTTCTTTTTTTGCCATGTGTAAAACCTCCTTAGTTCTTCACTTTTTTGTTAAGCTTCAATACCTCGTTTGCTAATCCTGCATATGCTTTTGCACCTTCGCACTTTACATCATATTCAAAGATGGACATTCCTCTAGAAGGAGCCTCACTTAGTTTTACATTTCTAGGAATGAAATTCTTATATACACGTTCTTTAAAGTGTCTACGCACTTCTTGTTGTACTTCTACACTAAGTTTTGTTCTTGCGTCATACATAGTTAATACGACACCTTCAATCACAAGATTCTTATTGAATAATTGTTGCACCAAACGAATTGTCAACAACAGCTGTGTAACACCTTCTAATGCATAATATTCACACTGTACAGGAATCATTACGGAATCTGCTGCCGTTAATGCATTTGTATTTAATAGTCCTAAAGATGGTGGACAATCAATAATAATAAAGTCGTATTGATCTTTGATTGGTTCTAATTTATTTTTAAGTAATTCTTCTTTTCCTACTTCAAACTTCACCATCTGTAGGTCTGCCCCAGCTAAAGAAATATTAGCAGGTATGATATCCAATGGCGGAGATTGAACCTTCTTGATAATATCACCTACACTATAATCTTCCATAATTAAGTTGTATACAGATAGTTTATCTTCGCCAACTTCAGCGCCTACACCTTGCGTTGCATTTCCTTGTGGATCAAAATCAATCAATAACACTTTATTTCCTAAATAGCCAAGTCCTGCCGCTAGATTAATAGAGGTTGTTGTTTTTCCTACCCCGCCTTTTTGATTTGATACGGCAATAATCTTTCCCATAGTTCTCTTCCTTTCTATTTAGGGATGCGTATGGTGATAATAACATCATCTTCATACTCAACCTGTGTTACATCTACTTCAGTTCCAGCACGTTTAATCATTGCGGCTGCCTGATGAATTGTATTAATTGCGATTTTAATATTTTTACTGATACCTTTTAGCATCACTTTCTTTTTATCATCTTTTGGTTGGTTTTCTTCTTTGATCATTTTTTCGGTCTGTGCAACTGTCAGTCCTTTTTTTACAATTTTGTCCAATGCCTTTTGTTGCTTTTCTCCATCCAAACTAAGCAATGCACGTGCATGACGTTCTGTAATAACCTTTGAACTAACTGCACTTTGTACATCATCATCAAGATTTAATAAACGAATTTTATTCGCGATTGAAGATTGCGATTTTCCAACTCGTAAAGCTAATTCTGATTGATTCATATTCGTATACTTCATAATATCTAAATATGATTTGGCTTCTTCTATCGCACTTAGGTTTTCTCTTTGAATATTTTCCACAAGCGCCATTTCAGCCATTTGAATGTCATTAGCATCCAAAACCATAACTGGTACTTCTACAGCTCCGTTTAATTTCAATGCACGAAATCTTCTTTCTCCCGCAATGATTTGATAATTCCCATCCACTTCTCTAACTGTAATCGGTTGAATTAGCCCATTCTCACGAATTGATTGTGCTAAATCCATTAATGCATCATCATTGAATTCTAATCTAGGTTGATATGGATTCGGTTGAATCTGATCAATCATAATTGTTTTTGTTTCCTTCATATATAGTTCCTCCTCATAGGGGATTTTTCTTTATTTGAGCAAATGCTCTTGGATACTTCATAGGTGTACTCTTTACTTTTTCGAACTCAAAGTTTACACGTTTAGAACCATCCACCAACTCTTTTTCATCCCTTTTTTTCAATTTACATCCTAGAATCTGAATTGCTTTTTCAGCCAATGCATATTCTTCGTCCCCATTGGCACCCTTTAACGCAAGAAAACTTCCACCCTTTTTAACCAAAGGAATACAGAGCTCTGAAAGCATCGTAAGATTTGCCACTGCTCGAGCACTGACAACATCAAAACTTTCACGATGATCTTTTGCGTATTCCTCTGCACGAGCGTGAACGCATGCAACATCACTTAGATTAAGTTTCTTACATAAAGCTTCTAAAAAAGTAATTCTTTTTCCTAAAGTTTCAACGATCGTAACCTTCAATTCTGGATATATTATTTTTAAAGGGATACTTGGAAATCCAGCCCCTGCCCCAACATCACAGAATGTGCCTTGAATCGTCATTTCAAAAGAAGGCAACAAAGAGTCCAAGAAATGTTTTTCATAAATTTCATCGATATCAGTGATAGCCGTAAGATTCATTTTTTGATTCCACTCTACTAACATTTCTGCATAGTCTTGAAATTGTTTTTTCTGTATATCACTTAGATTTATTCCGTACGTTTTTAATACGATTTCTAAATCTTCTTTATGAAATTTATCGGACATGTTATCCCTCCAGTATCTATTATTATATCAAACTTAGTCGTGTAAGCGAACATTTACTTTGTGAATTTTATATGCAACCGACATTTTATCACAATTCGACATAAAACTATACCATTTCTTTGAAGTTTGCATATCTATGGGTGAGGTGTAAACATGATAAAACTAATTATTATCATCGTAGTTCCGATATATCTCGTCTATGTTTTACGTCCAGGACAAAACAAATGTTGTAAAAAATGTAAAAAGAAGTGAATGTTCTAAAGACGTAAAAAAAAGAGGCTGTAACGAAATAGACACATTTGGAAATTCAGATGATGCCTAGGAGGTTACGACCTCTTTTTTTCATATATATGAGTCATATAGGTTAAAATAAGCTCATTAAGCTTAAAA
>NZ_JBSPFA010000060.1:0-4110 GCF_053848885.1 Amedibacillus sp. YH-ame10 | reverse complement strand
ATTCCACCGATGAGTCATCCATGGAAACATGCTTCGTTTCAAAATTATTTACTAACGATGAAGCATCGCAATGACTGTACTAATGTTTAACTATTTTTGAGACATTTTCAAAAACGGTTGACACTTATTTTAACAACTTTTTCTTTCGAAAGAACCAAATACATGCAACGATAATGCATACGGATAAAACTATCACCGTAATATAACCATATTGCCACTGCAATTCTGGCATAAATTTAAAGTTCATACCATACCACCCTACAATCAAGGTAAGTGGTAAAAAGATAGTCGTTACAACTGTAAAAATATACATAATACGATTCATATTTATATCCATTTGTGATTGACATGCTTCTCGTATTTGTAACATATAGTCCTTTAACATATGCACATTTCCATTTAAACGTGTAATGCGATCTGCCAAAATACGCAAGTGATGAATTTCTTGATTCACAAAGAAGTTGTTTTCATCTTGCAAGAGTTCTTCACAAACATTTGTTAGTTGTTCATAGTAATGCGTTAAAAACAATAAATCATTACGAATAAACCTTGTTTTCTGATTGAATCCATCCGTTATATTATTTATGATTTCCTCATCCAAATCAGCTAGTTTATTTTCAATGTCTTCTAACATCTTTAAATTTCCCGCAATGACACAGTTCATTACTGCACTCACGATATGCTCCAAACAATATGTTTTCGCATTCATCTTATCCACTGCATCATATAAAGTCTTTTCGTATTCTTCATCATCACAGACTACCAACACCAAGTGTTCCATTACATAAAATGCAATTTTGATTTTTTGAAACCCTTGTTTACTTGGGCGCAACACATGTAATAGTCCAAAATCATATCCATAATACGAATCCATTTTATGAATCGTATGAGAAGAACGCAAGTATTCTTGTAGTGTATTCACAGAAAACTGAAATTGTTTCACAAACAATTCCAATTCAGTTCCTTTACAAATCCCAAACACCAAATCGTTTTCTTTTACATCTTCATAGGCAATTTCTTGTAGTCCTTGCGAAAAGTTATAAAACATCCAGACACCTCCCTTTTATTTTGAAGCAAGTTCTTTTAATGCATGATATACAATATATTCTGCATACGTATCCATAGAACAATACTGGGTAAGTTGTTCATAGATTTCCTTCTTTTCTTCTGAATTTGCTTCATGATATTGACGCCACTTATCTACCGCATCCATGCCATAGGAAATCGCAAGATCTTGATAGGTATAATCTGAATAAACAGATACCAATGTTTTCAAAGAATATCCACCTTGCATTCTTAAATCATATACATTCCCAGTAGAAAATGGCAATGATAAATCCACCATTCTTAACCACACTTGTTTTAATTCTTCTTCATATTGTGGGAATTGTTGTGCCAATTGTACCAATCGTAGTTTTTCTGCACCTTCCATATTAAACACAAGAATGCTTCCATTCTTTGGCACATTCGCCAACAAATCTTTTATAAATGCTTCTCTACAATCACCTTCTCCAATAAACCCATGATGTTGTAGTTCTTCCTCTTGAGCATGTTCCACATGTAAACTATATTGAAAAGTCAATACATCATATGGCTTCATTCCAGTATAAGGAGGAAAAGCATATGTTTCCCATTCAAAGTCCAAATACGAAATCGGATATGTAATATGATCCTTTATCCAACATTGTAAAGCTTTTCTATCAACATATTCTCCGCCAAGTTTGGCAGCCATAATTTGTGCATATTGATGACGTGTTCCTTCAATCCGTTCCACATCAACATCTTTCAAATCATCTATTCCTTCTTCTTTCATCGTAAACTTATGCGCGGATTGTACAAGATGAAGAATAGACGTATCTTCCACATCTTCATAAAAACAATCTTCATAAAAAGAACATTTCAACCCTCTTGTACAGTTGGTTGTACGTTCATAAGCAATCTCATTCATAGATTCACATGCAATCAACGCATCAATTACTTCATCTATATCACGTTTACATTCATCCACAAGCTCATAAATACTTGTATGTGCTTTATTTTTATTATTAAACAAACGTTGATTAACAACAAGCAATTCTTTTACATCCAAATCCTCTTCACGTACATAATTAGCATTCAAATGAATCGCAAGCACTTGATCTACATGAATATCTAATTTTTCTAATACACTTAACGTATCCGCAATGTATTGTGCTTCCTTTTCTTTTGGAAAACAACTACGATACGTCATATACATGGTAACAACGCCTGCCTCTTGTACTAACACAGGAACTTTCACACGTAAATCACGATACACAAAACGAGCATTTACTAATGTTTTCTTTTCATGAAAAGCATCCAAAGCAAGACTACCTTCATCTCCAACTTTACCAACAAATGCATCTTGAATCATCAAAAATTCACGTACTAAATCACTCATATTTTCATTATAGTTGATGAATGGCACAAAATCCTTACGTTCTTTTCTGGAAAGCCAGAAAAAACGAGGACAACGTTCCATTTTTTTTATATCTGACAAATGGTACATACTGTTCACTTCTCTTTCTTATGTAGAATTATAACAGAGAATGACTAGAATTAGAATAAGCCTCTCCCATATCTTTTATTATTTGTAGCATTTTCAATTTCAAATGCTCTGGAGACAACAATGTCACATCTGCACCTAAAGATAATAAAAATGCAATACACTCTATCTCCCCTTCCATGATGGTTGTAAAATGTAACGTATCTTCATCCATCCATTCCATCTTAGGATCAATTCCTATTCTTTTCTCCGCAATACGTCTTGCACGTTCTCTATAAATATACATATCCAGTTCAAACACTTCATCTTTTACCAAACCACTCTCCCCAATATGATCTTTTAGTTTGAATTCCGTATCCCTTTGAAACGGAATATTTAACATCACAACTTCTTTCATTCGCTCTTCACTAAATTTAAAGGTACGATAATCTTTCGCTTTCAAAGAATACCCAACGCAATAATAACTCCCTTTATAATTCAATATCTCATAAGGCATTACCTGTACCTTTTGGACTTCCTTAGAACGCAATGAGCGATACCCCAGCTCCAATCTTAATCCGTTTTTGATGGCTTGTTCACACACCCCAATGGCTTTTCTCATACGCTCTGTAATAGGTTCTACATCATATTCCATATAAATATCTCTATCTTTTGTATTAGATACAAGATTTGCCTGTACTTTATCCATCGCTTTTTCAAACTCTTGTCGCATCAAAAAATCATGATGACTTTGAATAAATAAGCGCGCCTCTTGAAGTGCTCTTACTTCATATGGAGTGAAACTATGCACAGGTAAAAGGGTACCTCGATGTAGAGTGTACCCACCAAATTTACCAGTTGTACTATCTATGTGATAGCCTGCCTCTTCTAATTCTTTTTTATACTCTGCAATATTCCTGACATTGCATTGAAGTTCTTGCGCTAATTCACTTCTACTCATAAAGCCCCTAGCTTTCAACAACAATAACATTTGAATACAAGAAGCACTTCTTGACATACTTATCCTACCTTTCATTCATATACATAATCAAGTGGACAGTAACGGGATGGATAAGGACCAAATACTTTCTTCACTTTTTCAGCTTTCGGTACAATTCCTAAGAATGCAAGTGGAAACACCATTTCCCCAATCCCGCGATCCAAAGCGAATCCTAAAGCTTCCTCTACCTGTGTAGCCCCAGCTTCGATTAGTGTCATCACCATTTCTTTGTTACAAGTAAAGACCGCATGCAACAAAATTGGATACCCATTAAAAATCCAATTTGGATCCGCCCCTGCCTCCAATACAATCGTTGCTAGTTCTACATTCTCATCCCATACTGCATTTAATAATTGTTTTGCTAATGTTCTTTCGTTTATCATATAAATTACCTCTCATTTCTCTTCTTGTCTATATGATAAACCCTATTGTTACATTATACATGTAACAATATAAATATTATATCACTTTTTTCTCTAACAAAATAAAAAAGATGTCCTGAAGGACATTCCGAAAGATTAAATTTCGCCTGTAGATATAGTATACTATCTATAGGTGATTTTTTTGATTAAAGACTCTTCTGTTTTCGCAAAAAAAGAGATTGCTT
>NZ_JBSPFA010000059.1:0-4234 GCF_053848885.1 Amedibacillus sp. YH-ame10 | reverse complement strand
TTTGTTTGTTTATCTGGAATATGATTATGTTCATATCTCATTGAAATCAACGTATTTCCTGTTCAGTTTTCAAAGACCGACTTGTTTTCACTCTCGTTGAGTGCCTGTTAATAATACTATACTAATTGTTCTCTGTCAATAACTTTTTTAATATTTTTACTCAAAATTCGTATATAATTATTTCAATGTATTTAGAGGATATAAAAAGGATATCTCCCGCATCCTATAAGCCCAAGATATCCTTTCACTTTATTATTTATAAAACCTCTGTATCGATTCTTTGTTCTTCCCTTTTACGCATCTTCTGTAACAGTTTTTTAAATTCAACTGTGAACAGAATCACTGTCGTTAAAATAGCCAACGTATCCGCGATTGGTTCTGCCATGAAAACCGCCATCACTTTATCATCTATAAAACGTGGAAGAATATAAATCAAAGGAATCAAAACGATGATTTTGCGAAACATCGCTAAGAAAGCCGAAGTCTTCGCATTCCCTAATGCGATAAATGTCTGTTGGCATGCCAATTGCACACCCATGAGCGCAACCGCAGCCATGTAAATACGCAAAGCCCAAATGGTCAATTCCGCAAGTGCTGAATCATTCGTAAAGATGGATGTAAATATCTGTGGGGCTATCATTATGGAAGCCCATAATATAGTAGAATATGTAAAACAACTCACCAACAGTAGTTTAAACGTCTTTTTCACTCTATCCGCATTATTAGCACCATAGTTATAACTAATAATCGGTTGTGCACCTTGTGTGAATCCCATAAGTGGTAACATCGCAAACTGCATCACACTAGAAAGGATTGTCATCGCCCCTACCGCAAGGTCTCCTCCATAAGATAATAAAGAAGAGTTAAAGCACAGAACCAGAACACTTTCTGTTGCCTGCATAATAAACGGCGCAACCCCCAACGCCATTGCAGGTGCTAAAACATGCCAATCAATTTTAAAGTTGGATACATGCAACTTGATAATAGTTTTCTTACCAGATAAGAAATACACTACCCATGCGCAAGAAACGCCTTGTGAAAGCACAGTTGCTAAAGCCGCTCCTTCCACACCCATATCCAATCCAAAAATCAGGATAGGATCTAGGATAATATTTGTAATGGCACCAATCACAACTGTCATCATACTCACCCTTGAAAATCCTTGTGCCGAAACAAACGCATTCATGCCCAATGTAAGTTGTACAAATATGGTACCTAGCGCATAAATAAACATATACTTTTCTGCATAAGGGAGCGTATTATCGCTCGCCCCAAACATACGCAATAAAGGTGTTTGAAACATTAGCACAATTACAGTAAGGATCACCGCCGTTATGACAAGTGCACTAAAACAATTTCCCAATATCTTTTCTGCACCTTCTTTATTATCTTTTCCAAGCATAATACTTGCCCTAGGTGCTCCTCCCATACTCACCAATGCAGCAAAAGCAGAAATCACCATAATAATTGGAAAACAAACACCAACTCCCGTCAATGCCTTTGCACCAACTTCCGCAATATGACCAATATACATACGGTCTACCATATTGTACAACGCATTTACAACTTGTGATGTAATTGCTGGTATCGCCAGCATCACAAATAATTTTCCAACTCTCTCTTTTCCTAAATCAACTTCATTACCAACCTTCAATTTCATTCCTTTTCCTCCAACATACTTTGCATATTTTTATTGATTTTCATCATTGTTTCTAATAGCACTTGCAGCTCCTCATCCGAAACACCCTTCCTTAAGATTTGCGCAAGCGCGTTCTTTTGTTCTTTGATTTGTTGAACAACACCTTCACTATTATCCTTAAGGAATACATGCTTGATTCTTTTATCGCTCCTATCTTCTTTCACTTCTATCAATTCTCTCTTCATTAGAGATTCCACACTTCTAGCAATTAATCCTTTTGAAATATTCAAACAAAATGCTAACTCTTTTGCTGTATTGATTGTTTGATTATTCGATAGGAAAATTAAAATATCTATTTCACTTGGCGAAAATTCATAAGATGATAAAGATTGAAAACATAGCTTTCCATATACTTTTCGAATCATCGCAAATTGTTGTAACATTGTTTCTACACTACTCTCTCTTGTTTCCATACGCCCTCCACTAGTTCACATGTAAACTAATATACCATATTTCCTAATCTTAGACAAGAATGTCATATCACCTTTTTCTTAAAATCATAAAATAAAAAAAAACAGATTTCCTCACGAATTTCTGTTGTTTTTCACTCTTTATCTATCGTTATAATACCACAAAAACGTCTTTTTTTCAAGAGTTGTAATGCATCCATACAAATGGTATTACTTATATATGAAGAAAGGAAGTACTACATGAACCCACTCATTTTATACCAAAACACCCAACTCGAATTACAAGAAACAAAAAACACCTTAGCCATGCGGGGTATCTCATTATCGAAAGAAGACATCCTATCCCTACAACAAACTATACTTTTCATTTGTAAAAAGCTCCACTGGATTGAAACAGATCGCTCAAAACTAAATCAAATACTCGCTCCATTTCTAACATCTCCCTATATATCCACTAACAATTATTTAGATATCTTAAAAAATCTCATAATTTCATATTATGAAGTGCGCAGTCGTTATCATCGTTTCGTTGAAGATACAATGATTTTAGATGCCATGGAAATGATTTATATAAAACGTGGTGGAACTTTGGATATTCACTATGTTGAAAAAGTCTTACATCAAGTCCAACGTATGAGAGGTACAAAATGAACAAGCAATCCCTTACTACTAACAAGCACACTCCTAAAGGAATCTACAACACAATTCTATATGCATACGAACAAAGCGAAATTTCAAGCAAACGTAAACAAGAACTCATATTGGAATATAGAAGGATACTAAACTCTCTTGTTCTATCCTATACACATGAGTGTAGCACATCATTAAGCGAGGCAAAGTTCACCTATCTTATACGTAGTATTGATTATATTTCACACCACGCTCCTATAAAACCTATTTTCAAACACTTGAACACTCATGCATTACAACAGATATATGATTTAGGTATACTACGTTTACAAGAAGACACAAAGCAAATCGAACACCTTTTATACAACTTACAAAAGGAGTTATATACATTCCAAAACGAACGATATCTCGATGTTGTCTTTCACCAAATTCCAAATTATGTAGCACTTTTAAAAAACAAAGATGCTAAATTTCACTTCCACCACACAAAAGAAGATCTTGACTATCCCCTTTTGGATGGTCTCTCCTTATTCGCAAATATGTATCATAAGCGTGGTAGTGACTTTGTCCTTGAATATACAAAACGTTTATCACTTGAACAAAAATTCTGCACATTGTTTAAAGAAGAAATACCACCCCTCCTACAACAACACGTTCATCTTAGAGGCATAAATCCTCATGATATACACATTAGTTTATTTGAACTAGTTTTAGATCAATGGATGGCAAATATGATTTTATTCCAAGAAGCAAAATTATCATTAACAAAACAAGATTGTATCCGTTTAAAACAGTTATTATCAAATAACACCTTCACTAAACGAATACATGATTTTATGTTACACGCCATAAAATCCATCGACGTTAACTTAGTCCCTTACTTAGCCAAGCATAAAGCACTCATTCAATCAGAGTGGCATAAATTTATATATACTCCCTACAACTTATTCATTTTTGAAACAACAGATGAGGATTCCATCACATTCCACCTAGAACAAAAGAATAGTGATGTATTTGAAATTCATTTAGCAACGTTATCTGACATGCAGAATTTAGAAGATAAATTGTCCTATATAAAAGAAAAGCAAATCGACATATACGATATGTTTGATTTGCTCGACCATGATATTTTTTATGATGCTGAGTATACACATTATTTTAACACTCTTTCCAATATGGAAATTGGAATCTTTTTCAAATTATTGTTAGGTGAAATCACAAATTTGAATCCTACTTCATTTACTACATTACTAAATGATTTTGATCCAGAGAACGAATGGCAAACAAACTTCAAAAACTATTTACACAGTACAGACGAAGAATCAAAAGAAGAAATCTTCATATTTACCTCAAAACTAAAATTGATATAAAAGGTTCTATAACATTTGGTGTTGGTGAAAACTGACACCTTTTTATATTTTTCAAAATAAAAAGACATAAGATGAATTATCCGTTACAATTTAGGCGACTAAACCAATCGAAAGGAGTTCTTCTT
>NZ_JBSPFA010000058.1:0-4970 GCF_053848885.1 Amedibacillus sp. YH-ame10 | reverse complement strand
AAAAGAAAAAGACATCCATAAGGATGTCGATCACCTGGCAGCGTGCTATCTTCACTGAGGCAGGCCCAGCTATTGTCGCCGCTGAAGTGCTTAACTTCTGTGTTCGGGATGAGAACAGGTGTGTCCACTTCGCCATCGCCACCAGATCGTTTCTTTTTCTGAAGGGTTCTTTCCTTCAAAACTGAATGACATCATTTTTTGTGATTAAGTCCTCGACCTATTAGTATCAGTCAACTCCACATATCGCTATGCTTCCATCTCTGACCTATCAACCTCGTCGTCTTCAAGGGGTCTTACTACATCATGTGTATGGGAGATCTCATCTTGGAGTAGGCTTCGCGCTTAGATGCTTTCAGCGCTTATCCTTTCCCTACTTAGCTACCCAGCTATGCTCCTGGCGGAACAACTGGTGCACCAGCGGTAGGTCCATCCCGGTCCTCTCGTACTAAGGACAGCTCTCCTCAAATCTCCAACGCCCACAACAGATAGGGACCGAACTGTCTCACGACGTTCTGAACCCAGCTCGCGTACCGCTTTAATGGGCGGACAGCCCAACCCTTGGAACCGAATTCAGCTCCAGGATGCGATGAGCCGACATCGAGGTGCCAAACCTCGCCGTCGATGTGAACTCTTGGGCGAGATCAGCCTGTTATCCCCAGGGTAGCTTTTATCCGTTGAGCGACGGCCCTTCCATACGGCACCGCCGGATCACTAATCCCGACTTTCGTCCCTGTTCGACTTGTTGGTCTCACAGTCAAGCACGCTTCTGCATTTGCACTCGTCGATTGATTTCCAGCCAATCTGAGCGTACCTTTGGGCGCCTCCGTTACATTTTAGGAGGCGACCGCCCCAGTCAAACTGCCTACCTGACACGGTCCCTCACCCCGTCTAGGGGCGTAGGTTAGAACTTCAATCAGACAAGAGTGGTATCCCAACGGCGACTCCTCGTACACTGGCGTGCACGTCTCATAGTCTCCCACCTATCCTGTACATCTCTGATCGAAGCTCAATATCAAGCTACAGTAAAGCTCCATGGGGTCTTTCCGTCTAGTTGCGGGTAACCTGCATTTTCACAGGTACTAAGATTTCACCGAGTCTGCTGCCGAGACAGCGCCCAAATCGTTACGCCTTTCGTGCGGGTCAGAACTTACCTGACAAGGAATTTCGCTACCTTAGGACCGTTATAGTTACGGCCGCCGTTCACTGGGGCTTCAATTCAATGCTTCATCTTACGATTGACACATCCTCTTAACCTTCCAGCACCGGGCAGGCGTCACCCCCTATACTTCGTCTTGCGACTTCGCAGAGAGCTGTGTTTTAGTTAAACAGTCGCTTGGGCCTCTTCACTGCGGCTCTCTTTTACAAGAGCACTCCTTATCGCTAACTTACGGAGTCATTTTGCCGAGTTCCTTGGCAACAGTTCTCTCGCTCACCTCAGGATTCTCTCCTTGCCCACCTGTGTCGGTTTTGGTACGGGCCGCTATATCATTACTAGAAACTTTTCTTGGAAGCTGGCATTATGTGCTTCAGTACTTGTCCGAAGACTTTCCCTTACCTATCACGCTTTACATTCTGTGCACGCATTTTACTATGCACCTGCTATACGCTTCGCCCACAATCCATTAAGTGGGTCACACTAGCCTTCTCCGTCATTCCTTCGCTCATATCGCGGGTACAGGAATATCTGCCTGTTTTCCATCCACTACGCCTTTCGGCCTCGCGTTAGGTCCCGACTTACCCAGGGCGGACGAACCTTCCCCTGGAATCCTTGGGCTATCGGTGTGTAGGATTCTCACCTACATCTCGCTACTCACACCGGCATTCTCACTTCCATACACTCCACCACTCCTTACGGTATGGCTTCTACGCAGTATGGAACGCTCCCCTACCACTCAATTTACATTGAATCCGCAGCTTCGGTAGTATGCTTAGCCCCGGTACATTTTCGGCGCAGGGTCACTCGACTAGTGAGCTGTTACGCACTCTTTAAAGGGTGGCTGCTTCTGAGCCAACCTCCTAGTTGTCTGTGCATCCCCACATCCTTTTCCACTTAGCATACATTTTGGGACCTTAACTGGCGGTCTGGGCTGTTTCCCTTTTGACCATGGACCTTATCACCCACAGTCTGACTGCCGAGCATTCCAATATGGCATTCGGAGTTTGATTATACTCAGTACCCCGGGATGGGGCCATCGTACATTCAGTGCTCTACCTCCACATTGTTCTCTCTCGACGCTAGCCCTAAAGCTATTTCGGGGAGAACCAGCTATATCCGTGTTCGATTGGAATTTCTCCCCTAGCCACAACTCATCCGCCAACTTTTCAACGGGGGTCGGTTCGGTCCTCCATTCAGTTTCACCTGAACTTCAACCTGGTCATGGCTAGATCACACGGTTTCGGGTCTACATCAACGTACTTTCGCCCTATTAAGACTCGCTTTCGCTTCGGCTCCGTCTCTTCGACTTAACCTCGCACGTTAACGTAACTCGCCGGTTCATTCTACAAAAGGCACGCCATCACCCTTTAACGGGCTCTGACTTCTTGTAAGCATACGGTTTCAGGTTCTATTTCACTCCGCTCCCGCGGTTCTTTTCACCTTTCCCTCACGGTACTGGTTCACTATCGGTCACTTGTTTATATTTAGCCTTGACGGATGGTCCCGCCTGCTTCCGACAAGATTTCTCGTGTCTCGCCGTACTCAGGATTCCACTCAGCTTCCATTCACTTTCGAATACGGGACTTGCACCCTCTTCGGTCGATCTTTCAATATCGTTCTCCTAGCAAATTTCTTGCCTTATTTGTGGTCCTACAACCCCAGACCTAAGTCTGGTTTGGGCTTTTCCCCTTTCGCTCGCCGCTACTTAGGGAATCATTGTTTATTTTCTTTTCCTCCGGATACTTAGATGTTTCAGTTCTCCGGGTACCTCTCTCATGAGCTATGTATTCACTCATGGATGACACACTATTACGCATGCCGGGTTTCCCCATTCGGATATCGACGGATCTTCGTGTACGTACCACTCCCCGTCGCGTTTCGCCGTTTGTCGCGTCCTTCATCAGTTTCAAGTGCCAAGGCATCCACCGTACGCCCTTATTCGCTTAATCACTAAGCATTTTTTATTTATTTATACTCTCTTTCAAGAGTTGGTTTTCGCTTGAGTTTTTTTACTGTTTGTTTAACTGTTTTTTTTGCTTTCTCATGTGAATATCTTAGTCTTCAACTTACGTTTTAGACCTCAATATCTTTTTTTTGATGTCATTCAGTTTTCAAAGATCGATTCCCCTCCTCCTTCTTTAGAAGAAAAAGGTTCCTTAGGAAGATTTTTCGGTCTTCCAAAACCGAACAGGAAATTCATTGCTTTTCGTTTGTGTTACTTTTGTACTTTCTCCTTAGAAAGGAGGTGATCCATCCCCACGTTCCCGTAGGGATACCTTGTTACGACTTAACCCCAGTCATCGGTCCTACCTTCGACGGCTCACTCCCTTACGGGTTATGCCACCGGCTTCGGGTATTACTGACTCCCATGGTTTGACGGGCGGTGTGTACAAGGCCCGAGAACGTATTCACCGCAGCATGCTGATCTGCGATTACTAGCGATTCCGACTTCATGGAGTCGAGTTGCAGACTCCAATCCGAACTGAGACGTCCTTTATGAGATTTGCTTGCATTCACATGCTTGCTCCTCTTTGTAGACGCCATTGTAGTACGTGTGTAGCCCAGGCCATAAGGGGCATGATGATTTGACGTCATCCCCACCTTCCTCCGGTTTATCACCGGCAGTCTCGCATGAGTCCCCAACTTAATGATGGTAACATGCGACAAGGGTTGCGCTCGTTGCGGGACTTAACCCAACATCTCACGACACGAGCTGACGACAACCATGCACCACCTGTGTGATTTATAGCTATCTCCCTATCTCTAGGGTATTTAAATCCATGTCAAGGCCTGGTAAGGTTCTTCGCGTTGCTTCGAATTAAACCACATACTCCACCGCTTGTGCGGGCCCCCGTCAATTCCTTTGAGTTTCACACTTGCGTGCATACTCCCCAGGCGGAGAACTTATTGCGTTAACTGCAGCACTGAATTTCTCCAACACTTAGTTCTCATCGTTTACGGCGTGGACTACTAGGGTATCTAATCCTATTTGCTCCCCACGCTTTCGTGCCTCAGTGTCAGTTACAGACCAGGCGACCGCCTTCGCCACTGGTGTTCCTCCATATATCTACGCATTTTACCGCTACACATGGAATTCCATCGCCCTCTTCTGCACTCTAGCTCATCAGTTTCCAAAGCATACAACAGTTGAGCTGTTGCCTTTTACTTCAGACTTAATGTGCCACCTACGCACCCTTTACGCCCAATCATTCCGGATAACGCTCGCCACCTACGTATTACCGCGGCTGCTGGCACGTAGTTAGCCGTGGCTTTCTGGTAAGATACCGTCACTCAGTTAGCATTTCCTCTAACTGCCGTTCTTCTCTTACAACAGAGCTTTACGATCCGAAAACCTTCTTCACTCACGCGGCATTGCTCGTTCAGAGTTTCCTCCATTGACGAAAATTCCCTACTGCTGCCTCCCGTAGGAGTTTGGGCCGTGTCTCAGTCCCAATGTGGCCGTTCACCCTCTCAGGTCGGCTACGCATCGTCGCCTTGGTGGGCCGTTACCTCACCAACTAGCTAATGCGCCGCAGATCCATCCATGTTCAGAGCTGACGCTCCTTTAATAATGAAGAGATGCCTCTTCATTACCTATCCGGTTTTAGCTACCGTTTCCAGCAGTTATCCCAGGCACATGGGCAGGTTATCTACGTGTTACTCACCCGTTCGCCACTAAGTCTTTTTGAAAGCAAGCTTTCTAAAGACTTCGTTCGACTTGCATGTATTAGGCATGCCGCCAGCGTTCATCCTGAGCCAGGATCAAACTCTCCATTTGATTTAGCTCAGACGTTTTGCCAACGTCTTGTTTTTT
>NZ_JBSPFA010000057.1:0-6295 GCF_053848885.1 Amedibacillus sp. YH-ame10 | reverse complement strand
TTTTTTAAGCTTAATGAGCTTATTTTAACCTATATGACTCATATATATGAAAAAAAGAGGTCGTAACCTCCTAGGCATCATCTGAATTTCCAAATGTGTCTATTTCGTTACAGCCTCTTTTTTCATTTACCAAATGTAAATCATAGACAAATGCTATGGAAACATATAAAATAGATACGTATAAAAAGGAGGAATGCTTATGAAGAAACTGATTTTGCTTTTCATGGCGTTATGCTTAGTTGGATGTACTACAACAAAAGAAGAAGATAAGAAGAATACGGCTTGTGGTGATGAAGGATCTACTTCATGTAGTTTAGAGGAAAGCGCAGACATGAGTGATTATGAAAATTTTATAAATAAAGACAATCAATTTATAAAATCTGATATGCCTTCTGTTTTATCTATATTGGAAAAGAAACAAAATGCGGTTGTGTACTTTGGATTTCCAAAATGTCCGTGGTGTGTTGAGGCATTGCCTGTTTTAAATGATGTCGCAAAACAACAAGAAATCGAAATTTTGTATGTGCAAACACGAGACAATGATAAAAAATCATTGATCAGTGATGAAGAAAAGAAAACGATTATGGAATATACAGATAAATTCTTAGATAAAAATGAGGAAGGTAATAAACAATTCTATGTACCTTTTGTGATTACGATTGAAGATGGTGAAGTTACTGCAGGACATGTAGGGACTGTAGATGGATATGATACTAGTGAGCGTAAAATGAATGAACAAGAGAAACAAGAGTTAACAAATATTTATACGGAAATGCTTAAGGATAAAAAATGAAAAGTCAAGTAAAGAATATTTCGCTTTCCTCCATGTTTTTAGCCATGGGGATCATTCTTCCTATGGCGTTTCATTGGTTCACATTTACATCTGGAGCTGTATTTTTACCGATGCATATTCCAGTGCTCTTATGTGGGTTTCTATGTGGTCCATTTTATGGGGCTTTGGTGGGTATTCTAACGCCATTGTTATCTAGTGTATTAACGGGGATGCCGATGCTTATGCCAGTTGGTGTATCCATGATGTTTGAACTTATGACCTATGGAATATTAAGTGGTATTTGTGTAAAACGCTTCCGTATTTACCCTAGTTTGATTCTTACCATGTTGGCTGGACGTGCGGTAAGTGGAGTGGTAACGCTTGTGTTATTAAGCTTTACTGGTAAAGCTTATACACTGGCAATTTTTATAGGAAGTGCATTTGTAACTGCCTTTCCTGGGATTGTATTGCAGTTGTTGGTGGTACCATTTTTGGTACGGGTTGTTATGAAGATCCGAAATCAGAACGGAATACATAAGATTTAAAAAAATCCACATCAGTTGTTCGATGTGGATTTTTCTTCATTTACAAACGCTATGTGATCCTTGTCTAAAGATGCAATTCTTGCTTGAGAGTATACCATATATCCCTGTTCTTCTACTTTGCTTCTACCAGATTGGAAAGCTTTTTCAATCACGATACCAATGCCACTTACTTTGGCATTTGCTTGCTTTATAATATCGATAGCGCCTAAACAAGCTTCTCCGTTTGCCATAAAATCATCAATGAATAATACATAATCATTGTCGGATAAATATTTCTTCGAACAGGTGATATCATAATCCAAATCTTTTGTAAAAGAATGCACCTTCGTTTTATAAATATCGTCAGTCAAAATTTTAGACGTGTTCTTCTTAAAAAATACAACAGGTACTTGTAATAAGTAAGCAAGCATCAAAGAAGGCGCAATCCCACTTGTTTCAATGGTACACACTTTTGTGATGGGAACATCCTTGAAATGTTCTTTAAAATCTTGAGCGATTTGCATCATTAACTCTGCATCAATTTGATGATTCAAGAAAGAATCCACCTTTAAAACATCCTTGTTTAACGATTCACCATATCGTCTAATATAATCTTCTAGTAATTTCATATGCTTTTCTCCATCTTCAAATATAGTAAATATTATAGAGAATAAATAGGAAACTTGCAATATTTACAAGGAATTCCAAAAAAGTATTTTAATCGATATGAAGTTTATGATAAGATATAACGCGAATGAGGTGAGAGAATGAAGCGTTCATACGCAAATCTGATGTTGATTTTTGTTACCATCGTATGGGGCGGTGGGTTTATTGCGACAAGTGGTGCTTTGGATACTTTTTCTCCTTTTTATATCATGATGATTCGTTTTGTTGGCGCAGCAATCATTCCGTTTATATTATGTTTTAAAAAGTTGAAGACACTTGATCGTTACGTAATTACACGTGGTTTATTATGTGGAGCTTTATTGTTTTTGGCATTTTCTTTTCAAACCTTTGGTTTAAAATATTCTTCACCAAGTAAGAATGCATTCCTAACGGCTACTAATGTCGTATTTGTTCCTTATTTGTTGTGGATGTATGTAAGACGTAAACCGAATAAAAAAGAAATTATAGCGAGTGTAATTTGTGTTGTTGGGATTGCTTTGTTAACCTTGAAACCAGATGCATTAAGTTTGAGTGTGGGAGATGTTTTATCTGTTATCTGTGCGTTCTTCTTCGCAACACATATGATTGCATTAGAGCGCTATTCTCATCATAGTGATGCGGTGGTTATGACAACTTTGCAAATGATAGGTGCTGGAGTAATGTCTACCATATGCGCATTGATATTTGAACAACCACCAGCAAACTTTGAAATGAGTGCATTAGGAAATATTCTATATTTGGTTTTTGTATCTACCTTGTTAGCATATTTAGTACAAACATTTGCACAACGCTACACAAGTGCCAATAGTGCTTCTTTGATTCTTTCTATGGAAGCCTTGTTTGCATCCTTGTTTTCCTTCCTTATTCTTCATGAGACGATGAGTTTTATGATGGTTGTAGGAGCGTGTTTGATATTTGCGAGTGTACTTTATATTGAATATAAGCCAAAAGGTAAGTAAACATAAACGACGAATGTAAAAAAAGACAAAAATTTTTCATTTCTGTCTTTTTTTATAATTTGTTTGTGCTATAATTAGCTTGTTAAAAATTACACAAGTGATTAGGAGGATATTATGTCATTATTTACCCATGAAGCAAGACAGTTTAAGTTCGATGTTCTACTCGAAGTTAGTAGACGTGCATTTTCTGGAACAATCAATGAAGATACATGCGATGAAGTAGCGAATCTTCTGATTCCTGGAAAACGTGCTGATTTTAGATGTTGTACGTATAAAGAAAAAGAAATTATTCGTCAGCGTACTCGTATCGCATTAGGGAAAACACCTGTACCTGTTGAACATAGCAATGAACGTCAAATCGTTCGTGTCATCGAAGCGGCATGTGATGGCTGTTCTATTCAAAAAATTCAAGTAACAGACAACTGCCGTAAATGTATGGCGAAAGCATGTTTATCAGCATGTAAGTTTGATGCTATACATATGGGAGAAGGTCGTGCATTTATTGATTATGACAAATGTAAAGAATGTGGGGCATGTAAGAATGCTTGTCCATTCAATGCGATTGTTGAAACACAACGTCCATGTATGAAAAGTTGTCCAGTGGATGCTATCTCTATGGATCAAGACAATCTTGCTCTTATTGATGAAGAGAAATGTATCAACTGTGGTGCTTGCCAAGCAAAATGTCCTTTTGGGGCAATCGAAGACATGTCTTGGATGGTAAACGTGATTGAGGAATTAAAAAGTGAAAATGATGTGTATGCAGTTTTTGCTCCTGCTATTCAGGGACAATTTGATGAAGCTACACTTCCACAAATTAAGGAAAGTATGCGTCTTTTAGGGTTTAAAGATGTATATGAAGCAGCAATTGGTGCAGATGCGGTAGCATGGTATGAAAAAGAAGATGCAAAAAAACATAAAGCAGAAGGCGTTAAAATTACAACTAGCTGTTGTCCTGGATTTGTGAATTTAGCAAAACAACACTTCCCGGAAGTATATGAAAAGAATGTATCCCATATGGTAAGTCCAATGGTGGCTACGGCTCGATATTTGAAAAACAAGCATAAAGATTGCAAAGTTGTATTTGTTGGTCCTTGTGTTGCTAAGAAGCAAGAAGCATTAGATAGTGAAGTTGATTTCTGTATTACATTTGAAGAATTAGGGGCAATGTTGGTTTCTAAACATATCTCTCCTGAAAATGTAACTCCACGTGATGAAGATGTAGCATCTGCTCATGGACGTAATTTCTCTATTGGAGGAGGAGTTTCAAAAGCTGTTGGTATTGCACTTGCAGAAAATGGCGATGAAGCAATTAAAACAGAATATGCGGATGGAAGCGTTGCTTGTAAGAAAGCATTGTTGATGATGAAGATAAATCGCTTTGAAGCTGATATTTTAGAAGGAATGGCTTGTCAGGGTGGATGTATTTGTGGTCCTGCAACCATTGAGTCTGCGATGAAAGTAAAAGCTAGAATGACGAAAGAAAACTTACCAATCAAGGATAAGACAATTCATTCCACATTAGAGAAATACGATTTCTCAGACATCGATTTACACCGTTAATACCTTTATGACATAAAACGACAATGAAATGATAGGATGTATGGTAGAATACTTTTGGTGATATTATGAAAGTATGCTATGCAATACGTCCTTCTTTTTATGAATTGATACAACAACATCCTGAACTCTTACGTTCTAGCGAAGATCTGTCGATGGAACAAAGAGAATTGATGTTTGAAAAAATCGATATAAATTCTATGATGATAAGCGCGAGTTCGTACTTTCAAAGCGCAATTGTCATGGAGGAATCCATACTTTATTTAGATCACTCAATAAAACAAAAACAATATTCCATGGAATGTTTTGAATATTTTGTAAAAATAGATTCTGAACAGAATCCATTTCTTCCATTTGTGAAACGTATATTTCGTAATTTTTTTGTGCTTGAGTGCGAATAAAGATGAAAAAGTATTGTAAAATGTTCTTAAAAATAGTAAAATGGACTTACTGCGAGGAGGATTACATATGGATTTAGTTAGTTCTATTATATTAACACTAGTTGGTTTAGTGGTCGGAGGTTTCTTAGGCTTTTATTTCACAAGAAAGAAGTTTGAGAAAGAACTGAAAGAAAACCCACCTATTAACGAGAAAATGATTCGTGCAATGTTCTTGCAAATGGGAAGAAAACCATCTGAAGCGCAGATCAAGCAAATAATGAAGTCTGTTAATTCCAATAGATAATACACGGGAAACCGTGTTTTATTTTTCTTACAATCAATAACAGAAGTGTAAGATAACGAAAAAATAAAACATATCATGTTATACTAGGGGCAGGTGATATTATGAAAATATTAAAAAGAATATTATTGTTAATAGTGCTATTAGCTCTTCTAGGTGGCATTGTATTTGCTGGAGTTGGATTCTTCAATTATAAATCCGCAATCAATAAAGAAAGTATTGAGGATAAAGTGAGTGAAATTCAAGGAAGAAGTGAATACGTCTCAAGCGAAGATATAAGCCCTTATTTATTAAAGGCAACGGTATCTATAGAAGACCATAGATTTTATGACCATAACGGAGTGGATTATTTCGCGATGTTACGTGCATTGGTTTCTAATATCTTTGCAAAGGGTATTGTTGGCGGAGGTAGTACGATTACACAACAACTTGCGAAAAATCTTTATTTTGATTATCAATCCACGTATTTACGTAAAGCGAGCGAAGTATTCATGGCCTATGATTTAGAAGGAAAATTGAGTAAAGAAGCAATCCTTGAGCTATATGTGAATGTTATCAATTATGGAGATAATTATATTGGTATAAAAGCGGCGAGTGAAGGATACTTTGGGAAAGAACCAAAAGATTTAACATTGAATGAGGCGACCTTATTGGCAGGACTTCCACAATCGCCAAGTAATTATCAACTAAGTGATCATAAAGAAAATGCTTTAAAGAGACAAAAACAAGTGTTAGAAGCTATGGTACGCGATGAAGAAATCACAGAAGCACAGATGGAACTTATCGTTGGGAAATAGATATAGAATGAAGTCTTGAAAAAAATACAAATTGCTTTAAAAAATAATTGCATTCAAGAATGAAATACGTTATAATAGTCTAGCACACGCCCGAGTGGTGAAACTGGTAGACGCAACGGACTCAAAATCCGTCGGTAGCAATACTGTGCCGGTTCGAGTCCGGCCTCGGGCACCATGCTAATAAAGTAGCTCCCAAATGGGAGCTTTTTTATATGGTTCTTTAACATTTGGTGTTGGTGGATGAAAAACGATACAAATTAAGGCTTAAGCGGAGATGGTTGAAAAATCATCTCTTTTTCATTGTCTTAATTTAACCATAGTATTCGCAATAAGTAA
>NZ_JBSPFA010000056.1:0-7295 GCF_053848885.1 Amedibacillus sp. YH-ame10 | reverse complement strand
TCTAGAGAATCAAAAGTAAAAACTTGTCGTGTCCTTCTTTGGCTCTTCTTAGAGCCTTTTCGTCATGTTTTTTTCGTTTTCTCTCATTTCCACTTAAATTATGCAAGTTCCTAATAGATAAAATAACCGCGAATTTACGCGGTTTTTATATACCTAATATTTCTTTCTTCTTTAAATTGAATTCTTCTTTCGTGATTATTTCCAAATCTAGTAATTCCTTCAATTCTTTTAATTCATCATATTTGCTTCCTGCTTCAGCTTTTCCATCCATCATTTCGATTATTGCTTTGTCAGCTTGTTTAAACCAGTGCGCATATGTGTCATGTAACGTTTGTACGGTATCTCCTAGACGTTTTGCGACATCAAAATCCGTATATTTATCCGACATGTTATTAATTAGATAAGATGCATGAGAATGACGCAAATCATGAATTCTAATCAACGGTAAATTCTTTCCACCTTCATTTGCTGCACTGATATACCTATTTAACTTCCTAGCTACGGTTGTTGGTGCCAATGGTCTAAAAAATCCAAATATAAAACATTCTGCGTTAAATCCATATATTTGTTTTTGTCTTCCATATCTCTTTTTCAATAAATCTTTTATTATCCATGGCATCGAAATATTGCGAACACTGTTTTTTGTCTTTGGCGATGTCACTTCCCAAGCTTTTCCTTTTATTTTATTAGTTATTGATTTATATATGCTTATTGTATTCTCATCGAACTTAATATCTTTCCACTGCAACGCAAATGCTTCTCCCCTTCTCATTCCCATATGATATAAAAGCATAAATAAATCTCTATCATCTTGATCTTCTACATATTCTATAAAAGAATCAAATTGTTCAGGTTCCCAAAAAAGCATTTCTTTTTTTACTTTATCTCTTTTTACAGTACAATGTACTTTTTTCAATGGAGAAACGATAATATAATCTTGATCAACTGCATAATTCAAAGCATTCCCTAATCCGTAATATATACGAAACACATAACTCTCGGCATACTTTTCTTCTAATCCATCAAAGTATTTCTGTAAAATTTCTTTTGTTAATAGATTTATTTTCTTACTACCAAGTTCTAGGCACACCTTATCTAATATATCTTTTTTACATCTAGCACTCGCTTTTTTTATATTTTTTTCACTCGAACTAAATTCATCACATAGTTCTTTTAACGTTATACCTTTTTTCGATTTTTGAATATCTTGATATTTACGAATGAAATCAGTTTCGAAATCCTTCGCATCACGTGATTGTTTAGCATCTTTAACTATCTTCTTGTAGTTGTAGTATGTTCCATTATCTTTTTTTATTTTCCCTTTGATATACCATTTTCCATTTTCATTATAAACTGCCATATTATCGCCCTCTTTAAGTATATAATTACATAAAAGCCTATAACAATCAAGATGTGATTTCGTCTTTTTTTCGTCTTTTTATACGGAAGCACTAAAAAACACCGTATTTACGGTGTTATTTTAATAATGGCGGAGTAGGAGAGATTTGAACTCTCGCGCCAGTTTCCCGACCTATACCCTTAGCAGGGGCACCTCTTCAGCCGCTTGAGTACTACTCCGTGTCTGATAAGTTGCTTTAACATATCTTGTTTTTTTGATGCCATAAAAGTATATCATAAACATTTTTAAAAGTCTAGTATGTAAGTTGAGATTTCTCTCCACTTATGATACTATAAATCCATAAAAACTCTATTCATACTTTATGTATGGTATAGTATAACTGTAACCAATGAATTCATCAAAAATCATACGTTAGAAATTGACTTGATGAACCCTCATTAGTATTGGAGAATATGGGAATATGAAAATTTCAACAAAAGGCGTTTATGCTTTAGAAGCAATGATTGAACTAGCTTCTAAAGGTGAAGACAAATGCGTAAGTGTTCGAGAAATTGCAGAGCACAGATCTTGTTCTATCAAGTATCTTGAACAGATTTTTAAATCATTGAAAACTGCAGGTATCATTAATAGTACTCGTGGAAAAGAAGGTGGCTATCAAATAGCAAAACCAACTACAGAGATTACCTCAAAAGATATCATACTTGCTGTAGAAGGAAAGCTGGATCCTGTACTTTGTCTTTCACAAGTATGTCCTAGAGCAGCTAAATGTAAGACGCAACCTATTTGGTACGGAGTACAAGAAGAGATTTTTCATGTGCTACAATCGAAAACATTATACGATTTAGCTATCATGTATAAAAAAGAGGTGGCAAAATGAAATTATCCACAAAATCAAGATACGCTGTTCGTAGTATGATTGACCTTGCTGCAGCAAATCAAACTTTATCAATTATGGAAATCGGACAAAACCAAAATATATCAGAACGTTATCTAGAACTTATTTTTGCGAAATTAAAAAAATCTGGCTTATTAAAAAGTGTAAGAGGAAGTCATGGTGGATATCAACTTTCTAGATCAGCTGATGAAATTACGATTTATGATATTGTCCATACAATGGAAACAAATTCAAGTATCGTAAAAGTGAAGGAAAGTAACGACCCATTAAAATGTGTTTTACAAAGAGAGATTTGGAATCCAATCGACCATAATCTTGAAGAATACTTAAAAAGCATTAAGCTAAGTAGTCTTTTATAAATAAGTATTCTTTCATCCCTTATGAATCTATCAAAAAGCCCCGTACAATAAAGTATAGGGCTTCTTTACTTATACATATCTTCTAACCTCTTTCATATAAGTTATATAAGTATTACCGAATTTCGTAATACACCATCTTTCTTCAGATAAAATAATCCAGTGAGCACTCATTTGAAACAAGATAACTATCGCACATAATATATATGAATTCGTTAACAAAGCGCATCCCATAAAATACAAGAAATACGATACATACATTGGATTACGAGAAAACCTATATAAACCATCCTTATTAAAACCTTCTATTGTAGGTTTCGCAAAATTAACAATTGTAATTGCACACAATATCAATCCTAAAATATATAATATAAACCCAGATATACACTGCCAAGAATAAACTATTTCAACCTTTAAAAAAAATAGATATAGCACTATGGCTATGTTTGTTATTTGATAAATATAATATGCCCATCTTTCATTCCCTATCATTTCTGGAAAGTGAGAAGCTCTCTTTATAGCATCTTTATTTATAAAAGAAAGTAATGTAAATCTAATCATTAGAAAAGGAAGTAATAAAAAAAATGCATTCATTTCAATAATTCCTCCTTTGCTCATATTTGTTTTCTTTTGATACATACTTGAGTTGTTTTAGCTAACGTATAATTACATAAACATTATACTCCTTATAAACAAAGATACATAACAATATTTTCATATGAATAATTCCTACTCAGATGAGATTGTTATAGGAAAGCTTTAGAAATAATAGAATAAATCCTTCTATGTACCAATGTTAAGAATCTTTGCGAAGGAAAATGCAAAATATACTTGCGCAAATTCCAAAGACTTTTGCTAGTGATACTACTTGTTTTATAGTAAAATGAACATTGAAAAGGAGTGATTATTATGGCTTTTGGGGAAAATTTGATGAATTTACGAAAACAGAATAAAATGACCCAGGAACAAGTAGCAGAAAAATTAGAAATTAGTAGACAGACAGTTTCTAATTGGGAACTAAATCAAACAAAACCTGATTTAGATCAATTGATTGGGTTATCTAGGTTATATAACGTTAGTTTAGATGAACTAGCAGAAATTGACATAAAAGCTTCACATGTAGAGAAAAGACCTACGCTACAGAAGGTAGAAACAAGGTTTTCAAAATGTAGACGCTATTTGATTGAAAACAAAAATATTTGGATTATGATACTAGCATTGCTTTGTATCATCGCAATGGGTATTTGTGGTATGGTGGATTATGCATTAAACAATAACATTACATGGAGTTCAGTTCCGCTAATATCAATATTTTTTGGATATATAGTAATCTTACCGTTGTTTGCGAAGAAACATAAAATAGTTTTGTTTCTCTTATTTATCACAGTCGCAATACTACCTTATCTATACCTTTTAGAAAGTGTGTTGTCTATTAAAAATTGGTATAACTCTCTGGCTGTTCCAATAGGATCAATAAGTGTAATAGGTTTATGGACTTCTTATGCTATTTGCAAATATTTAAAGATAAATGAATGGTATAAAGTAGCAATCCTTGTGAGTATGTGGGCAGGTATCATAACACCTATTATCAATTATATCGCTGGTAGTACGCATTCATATTTATCATTTCAAAATATTACGAACATCTTTTCATCTTTAGTAATAAGCCTATTATGTATCATTTACGGATACATTCGTTCAACAAAGAAATCTAATAAAAGATAAGATACTAAAGAGTCTATTGATGAAACTGTAGGCTCTTTTTTTATATGAGTGTATATATAACTCTTTTGGACTAATTCTTACTTTGTCATAGAAACAAAGATTGCTGCGATGGTGCTTTATAAGCACTGATATATCACTTTTTTTCCTTGATGAAACAAAAAAACTAGATGCTGATAAAATCAAAACAGTCTGATTTCATTAACCTCTAGCCTTAAAATAATTTTAATAGTAGACTCAATTGGAACTAAACTGCTTACTTCTTTAAACCTGTTTCTATATCAATACCTTCCTTAACCATTTTAGCTTTAACTTCTTTAGAATTATCTTTACTTCTTTCTTCTTCTAGTATTGATTCTATACTCACTGAGCTGATATCTCCACCATTATCATAGATTGCTTGTAACTTATCTAAAGTGTATTTTGAAAATTTTCCATACATGGAACGCAACTCTTTAGCTCTCTTATTTACCTCAATGGAGTAATTTGGTATATCATCAACAGTATAATATCTACCATGTTCGAAATATACAGAATTGTAGTTTATTGACGAAACGATATCTTCCTTTGTAAATAGTTTATTTTGCTGCACAACTTGATCCTTTTCCCTTTGTTTTTCAAGCAATAAATTTTCTTCCTCACGAAGAACTGTAATTAATTCAGAAGTAATTGTTATTCCGTTATCATAAGCTTTTTGAGCTCCATCTAATATGTACTTTGATACTTGGTTACGGTTTAATTGTCTCACTGTATTAATTACTTCACTATCATATTTTGGTAATGTATCAAAAGTATATTTGATACCTTCTTCATTAAATGAACTATTCAAATCCTTCAACAACTCTTCTTTTTCAATTCTATCATCAACTGCATGATTATTTTCATCTTGTTTTTCTAATGCTTCTTTCAAAAGCTTATTCCCATCAAATTTGATTTTGACAGTTTCATCATCAAAATCCTTATATCTTATTTCAATTATTTTATCATAGGTGTTTGCATTGAAAAAAACCGTAGTTTTCTTTTTTGCGTTACCACTTATAATAATAAAACCTAATGAATTATCATTTGATAGGGAAATTGCGGAATACTCTGCATTACTATCATCAATCAATGAAAAATCATTATAGGATATTTTCATATCATCATCACTATTATTAGATATTTCAAAATCAATTGTTACACCATCATAATTCGCGTTGACATTGTCGGCAGTTATTGAATAGTTTTTTTTCGAACATGTTTCTCCATAAGTACATGAACTTGGAGATTTACTACATCCTATAAGCATAAATACGGATACAATTAGCAAAGATATCTTCTTCATTATCCTATTCTCCAATCTTTTGACCACAACTCGGACAAAATTTAATTTTTTCATCAACTTCTATACCACAACTTGAACAAATATTTTTGTTTCTTTTATTTGATTTTGGGGTTCCACAATCAGGACAAAAGTTTATTTCATTGGAATATGATTTTCCACATTTTTCGCATACGACATTTTCTTTATCCATCACCATACTGCTTGATACAACCTTGCTAATCTTCTTGCCTAAGGCATTTATTTCGTCTCTATTGACTGTTTTCAATAAATCTCTATAATTCTTATAAAGAATAAAGCAAGATGCTAGCAATGCAATAGCGCAAACTGTTCTTACATTTCCATTTGATGCAAGAAAGATAACGATTCCAGAAATTGCAGAAATCACTGCGCTTACTATGTTCATCTTTTTCAAATATAATACGATTCCCACAAGAATAACAAGAAGTGCTACTATGTTAACAATATCATGCAATTTAATAAGCATTTCAAAGCTCATTGTACTGACTAAAACCAATATTCCTCCTATCAAGTTAATTGCTAATGCTATCAAAGCCATATATTTCTTTTCCATTTCATTTCTCCTTCATATTTTTTATAATAACTCTTTCATGTCCAATTCTAATGCTCTGCTAATCTTTTCTAAAGTTTTTAATGATGGGTTGGTTCTCCCTACTTCAATATCACATATGTATGAGGTACTTGTTCCACATCGTTGCGCTACCTCTTTCTGGGTTAAACCAATCCTTAACCGCTCCTCTTTAATTTTTTTTCCAACATTCATCATGAACCTCCTCTTATATAATTATATATGTAATTAACGTAATTTACAATATTATATACGTAAATTACGAATTGTCTAAATAATACTTATTCTAATGAACATACTACTAATTGAATTATCATTGATTGTGTGTATAATTGAGATATATAAAATACGTTATTTGCGTACTTGGAGGTGTCATATGCGTATAGGTGGAAAAATTAAAGCTTTACGTAAACAAAAAGGAATAAGCCAAAAATCTCTAGCTGAACAATCTAACATTTCCTATTCTTTCCTGAGTGATATTGAGAAAGAGCGTTCCAATCCCTCTTTCGATAAACTACAACGAATTTGTTCTGCGCTTAACGTTGACTCTAGTTATTTTCTAGGTTCAACTAAAAATGAAGAAAAAGGCAGTAAAACATATCAAGATATTCTCTCCTACATGAATGAAGTAAAGACATGGAGTGAGAATGACCAGCTTGAACTTTTACATTATTTAAAAATCAAATCTATTAGCAAACAATAGTTTTTGCTCATTATGCACACGACTTTTATTTTTCATCATTCATCCTTCTAGTTATATATATTATCTGCTACTAAATATAATAAAAACAAATCCCTAAAATCACTTGAAAAAGACTGGGATTTTTTATTTACCATTCTTTAATTCAAAAGCATTCTGTTTCTTTATTCAAAGTTCCAATTCAAATATGCGCAAATTGGTATAAATGATGGATTCATATTATTCATATAAAAAAGAGGCTGTAACGAAATAGACACATTTGGAAATTCAGATGATGCCTAGGAGGTTACGACCTCTTTTTTTCATATATATGAGTCATATAGGTTAAAATAAGCTCATTAAGCTTAAAAAA
>NZ_JBSPFA010000055.1:0-8371 GCF_053848885.1 Amedibacillus sp. YH-ame10 | reverse complement strand
CTTTCTAGAACCTTGCCTAGCCATGGTGATCTATCCTCGTAATCTTGCGAGACATAAAAGTACAAAGACTTATCCAACTATAAACAAATAAATAGAGCCATGGCAATACTCTCCTTTAAAAGGGCAACGCCTTACTATAAATTAATTGATAAGGTTCTACTTATAGTTTATCAAAAAAATGAAAGGAGTGTATGATACTCTGTCGCAAGGTACACAAGTATCATACAAGGAAAGCATATGGAAATCTTACATTGTATGTTGAAAAGTGAATATGAAGAAATAAAAGATAAATCTTATTATGGGGAACAATGTATAAAAAAAGAAGGGTTTCTTCATTGCTCAACATGGAATAGTTTTTATGAAGTAGCACCCTTCTTTATGAATGATGAAACAGAGAAGGTTTTATTATGCATTGATACGGAGTTGGTAAAAGCTCCTATAAAATGGGAAGATAATGGCGAAGGTATTTTGTATCCTCACATATATGGACCCTTAAATATGGACAGTGTTATAGAAGTACAGCCGTTTCTATACAAAGATGGCATATGGGATAGAAAAGCATGTGTACATGTATTGATGAATACCAGTTGTGTGGATGAAGATTGGTGTTTTAGTGCACTTAACAAACATATTCATGAAAATGATAGGGTATGCGTCGTTGCCTTTAGTTTTTGGGATGATACAACTACGATAGATGATTGGAATACGCAATATGCTAAAGATAATGGTGTATGGTATAAGGCGAATACGGATGTTTGGAAACGCTATGGGATAGCTGAGGAACAGGTCGTGTGGGTGAATTATTTTGAAGATAGTCATGAAAGTGCGAGGAATAAGATTGTAAATAGTAGTGTTGTACTTTTTACGGGTGGTGCCCCAGATTTGATGATGAAGCGTATCCATGAATTTGATTTACAGGATACATTAGCTCGTTATCAAGGGGTAATGATTGGATATAGTGCAGGAGCAATGATACAACTACGTGAGTACCATATAACACCAGATGTTGATTATCCAAGTTTTTCTTATGAAGAAGGTTTACCTATGGTAGATGGCTTTGACATTGAAGTGCATTATGAGGAAACAGACGTACAACATGAATATATGAAAAAAGTGATACAAGAGAAACAGTGTAAAATATATGCGATATATGATGATGGTGGTGTTGTTGTGAAAGAAGATACCATTGAAACATTCGGCCGTGTAAAGCTATTTGATAAGTAAAGGGAGATGTACATGGAAATACAAGTGATGAAATTGGAAGACTATGAAGAAGTTTATGAGTTATGGCGGAATACGCCTGGTATGGGTTTAAATGATAAAGATGATTCCAAAGAGGGAATCAACAAATACTTAATACGAAATCCAAGCACATGTTTTGTGGCACGAGAAGAGGGATGTTTGCTTGGTGTGATTTTAAGTGGGCATGATGGTAGAAGAGGGTTTATTCATCATACTGCAGTGGATGTGAAGAGACGTAAACAAGGGATTGGGAGGGCACTTGTTGATGCGGCTATGATCGCTTTAAAACAAGAAGGTATCCATAAAGTGGCAATGTTGGTATTCTCGAAAAATGAGGAAGGAAATCAATTCTGGGAAGGACTTGGGTTTGAGGCACGTGGTGATATTATCTATCGCAATAAGCAACTTGTGGAACTTGAACGCATCGATACATAATATAAAATAAGACAGTGCGTGGGTGCATTGTCTTATTTTATAGAATCTTTTATTCCATCAGTTACTACTATTTCATATCCATTCTTGGAAATAGTGGTAGTTTCATCTTCTTTTGGTTGTTTTTCATCATAAACCCAGATGGCATTCACTTCAATGCCTTCTTTTTCTTTTAGGTTTTTAATCAACTGTAAGCCATCTTTATGAGAAAGGGTATATAACGTTGTAGATAAGATATCCGCAATCCCACTATCTTCTGTAATTACAGTCACGGAACGACAATGTCTTGCGGGCATAAGCGTGCTTGGGTCTATAATATGATGCATGATTTGATCACCATACATATAATAGCGTTGATAATCTCCACTTGTTACAAAGGACATGGATTCATCTATAAGAACAGATACCAAAGAATCACTAGAGTATTCTTTTAAATTTGGTATTTGTACACCTACTGACCAACCATCACTTTCAGGTTTATTACCAATTAAACGAATATTACCTCCACCATTCAAGATAGCATTTTTACATCCCTTTTTTTCAAGTTCTTGCGCGATTTTTTCTACTGCATATCCTTTCGCAGAACCACCAACATCTAAGGAAACATCTTTGTCATCGATATAGACAGTACTATTTTTTGAATCTACTTTGATATGATCCCAACCAGTATGTTTCTTTGCGTCTTGAAGGACGTTGATATCAGGTATGGTACTTGGTGTATTGTTTTTGTTTGCGAGTAAACCTTCTTCACGAGCATCGTGCCAGATATTCAATACAGAACCCATCGTTATATCAAATTGTTGATTGGTTAAAGAAGCGTACGTTTTATTTAAGGCAAGGAAATCGATGATTTCTTTGTCTACCTTTACAGGACTTATACCTGCTTGATCATTGATCGTTTTCATGTTGTTTATATTCTCATAATTGTTATATTTATCAAAGAGATGATCATAACGTTTAAACTCTTGTTGCACAATATCTTTATAGGTGTTGAAGGTTGCTTCGTTTTCCGTATACGCAATAAAAGAAACGACAGTATCAAAACCTAAATCTGTTGCGGTCATTGAATATTTTTTAAGTGCAGTACTACAGCCACTTATAGGAAGTAATAATCCTATACAAAGTAGCATCCATATTTTCTTCATGTATTTATCACCGTTGTTATTATACCATTATTTCATATTTTTTAAACATGTTTGCACCATGTGATGAAAAAGCGGTGGTAACAATTGGATATTTGTATAATACGTGGGTTACAGGTAAATGATATAAGAATAAAAACCAAAGAAAATACGAAATAATTCTTTTTATCGTATGGTGAAAATGCTATAATGAAATCAGTATGTGATCTCGAAAACTGTCTGTCACATATGGGATTATTTAGGAAAGGTAAGGTGAGCGAAATGTCATTGTTTAAAGGTCCTATGCGCCAGCATATACATGGCTATAAAGATCTGACTGCTCATGGAGAAGTAAAGGAAGTAAAAGCTGGAAAAGAAGTTTATATTCCTTTGATCTGTGGAGCTGTTACAAATCTTGACATGCTTGTTAAGGAAGGTGACCGTGTTTGTATTGGCACAAAGGTTGCACAATGTAATGAACGTAATATAGTACCTATTTACGCGAGTGTTTCTGGAACTGTAAAAGGGGTTCAGAAAATTATGCATGCTTCGTTAAAACCAGTGGATCATCTCGTGATTGAGAATGATGAAAAGTATGAGAAAGTACAAGCTTTTTCTCCGTTGGATTATGAACAAGCAGATCGTGAAACATTAATTGATTTCATGATGAATGCAGGTATCATTGGATTAGGAGGAGCTGGATTCCCATCTTATATCAAATATAAGTTTGCGAAAGATGTGGATATGTTAGTTATTAATGCGGTAGAATGTGAACCATTTATTACGGCAGATTATACAACTATACAACAACGCTCTAAAGAATTAAAAACGGGTATTTTAGCTATGAAGAAGATGGCTATGGCAAACCGTGTAGTCATTGGAATCAAGAAAACACATCCAGATTTGATTTCATTTGTAAACTCTGTGTTTGAGGATAGTGATGGAGTTGAGGCTAAGGGTGTTCCTGATGTATACCCTATGGGATGGGAACGAGTTCTTGTTCGTGAATTGTTACATAAAGAATACGATAAGCTACCAGGAGAAGTGGGAGCTGTTGTAAATAATGCAGAGACTGCAATTGCTTTTGGTGAGGCATTGTTGTATGGAGATGCGATTGTATCACGTACGATTACAGTTTCTGGTAATGGAATCAAAGAGCCTAGCAATGTTTGTGTTCCAGTAGGTGTTCGTGCATGTGATGTTGTAGCTGCATGTGGTGGATATACTGCTGAGGAAGTAAAAATCATTGCAGGTGGACCTATGATGGGAAAAACAATCGTAAATGATCAGTTTGTAATTGATCGTAATATGAATGCTCTTACGATATTGGAAAACAAACCATTCCAAAGCATTGCTTGTCTTCGTTGTGGAATGTGTTCTGATCATTGTCCAGCAGGTTTACAACCTGTTCGTATTGCACAAGCAGTTAAGATTGGGGATAAGAGTTCTATGGAACGCTTATGCGCAATGGATTGTATCGAATGTGGGTTATGTACGTATGTATGTCCTTCACGTTTAGATGTAACCGAAAATGTAAGAAAAGCAAAACGTCAATTGATGGCGGCGAAGAAGTAGGGAGGGAAGAATATGAAATATATATTTAATGTTTCTCCAAACCTACGAGCGAAGTTAAGTACGCAACATATTATGCGTGAGTTGATGTTTGGATTATTAGTCGTATTTGCATTTTCATTAGTGTATTATTATCAAGTATATTCTATGGAATATGCACTACAAGCAGTTAAATTGATGGTGGTTTCCATTGTGACAGCATTGGTTACTGAAATTGGATGGGCATTCTTTATGAAGAAGGGTGCAAAGTTTGATTTCGCATATATCAAAGGATTTTTAAATGGAAGTTTTGGCTGGATTACTGCAATCATTTTAACATTGATGACACCAATCAGCATTCGTCCATTTGCCTTAATTGTAGCAACGTTCTTCTCTATCTTTTTTGCGAAGCTGTTGTTTGGTGGTTTTGGAAATAATATCTTTAACCCAGCAGCGGTTGGTAGAGCTATTATATTTGCGACATTCATGGGAGCGACTACCGATGTCATTACATCTGTAACACCAACAACATTGATTGCGAATGAATTCAATTGGTTAGTAACCGATCCTACCATGATTACGAAGATGATGGAAGAAGTTGGCGGGTTTGGTAAATTGTTTATGGGTTGGTACCCAGGAGCTGTTGGTGAAACCAGCGCACTCATCATTCTTATCGTTGGAGTTTACTTATCCATTCGTAAAGTCATCGATTGGAGAGTACCTGTTATTTATTTAGGAAGCATCTTTGTATTAACCGCAGGAATTGCATTGTTTAGAGGTGTGGGAGATTATGGTAGCTTACCAGGTGTCCTATGGTATCCACTTCTTCATGTATTAAGCGGTGGGGTTGTGTTTGGAGCTGTATTTATGTTGACTGATCCAGTAACTTCACCTACGAGTGCACAAGGGCGTTGTATCTTTGCATTAGGAGCTGCGATCATCACAGTATTGATTCGTGTGAAAGCAAATTTACCAGAAGGATGTTTATATTCTATCCTTATGATGAACATGTTATCTCCGATGATTGAAAAAGCATTGGATGGAAAACAACTTGCATTGCGTAAGAAAGCAACAATTATCTTTACTACGGTATTTGTAGTAGGATTAGGTAGTGTATTATTAGCAGCAAGTGCAATTGAAGCAAAACAACCAGATCCAAAAGTGTTCATTTCTACAAGTGATGAAGATGTGAATAAGTTTGAAGCTAAGGTTGATGAAAAAGTGGATAATGGAGATGGAACAACAACCTTTAAAATTTCATCTCAAGGATACGCCTCTTTTGAAGATCCTACCATCTACAACAAATTCGAGATCATTGTAAATGTAGAAACAGCAACGGTAGAATCGCTAACACCAACAGAAATTAACGATACTCCATATAAGGGAGATAAGATTGATAATGAATCATTCTTAGGACAATTCAAAGGAATGGATCTTAAAAAAGATATAAAAGTTGAAAAGAACGATGCAGTAAGTGAAGCTACGATTTCTTCTAAGTCATGTGTACGTGCAGTAGAAGAAGTTCGTAAAGCACTTGGATATTAGGAGGTAAGAACATGAAAAAGATTATACATTTGACTGTTTTCTTAGCTCTGATTGCGGCCCTTGCGGGAGCTGCTCTTGGATTTGCGAATAATATGACAGCACCTGTTATTGCGGCAAATGAATTGGCAGCTGAGAAAGATACATTAAAAGTAATTTATCCAGATGGAACTTTTGAACTAGTAGAAAAAGATGTTAGTAAAACAATTGAAAAAATATTCAAAGTTGAAGGCAAAGGTTATATTTTCAAGATGAAAGTATCTGGATATAAAGATGGTACTAGCTTTCTAGTTGCGTTAAAGAGTGATGGAAGCGTAGATGATTATGTAGCCATTAGCAATGGAGATACAAAAGGCTTAGGTACAAAAGTCACGGAAGAGCCTTTTCGAACTTCTTTGAAAGATAAGAATGCAACGAATGGAGATATACTAAACGATGTTATTACAGGGGCAACGGTTTCTAGTAAACCAGTTCTTGAAGGTATTGTAGAAGCTGCCAAATATCAGGCAGAGAATTTGAAATAGGAGGGGATGGAAAAATGAATCGTAAAGAAAATTTTACTGCAGGTTTCCTCCGCGAAAATCCTGTGTTCTCACTGTATTTAGGTTTATGTTCAACCCTAGCCATTACTACGACATTAAACAATGCCATTGGTATGGGAGTTGCGGTTATTATTGTTTTGATTTTATCCAATGTGTTAATTTCATTGGTACGAAATATTACACCTAGTGAAATTCGTATTCCAGTATACATTGTCATTATCGCAACGTTAGTAAAAGTAATTCAGATGTTGATTAAAGCATATGCGCCTAGTTTAGATAGTGCATTGGGTGTGTTTATCCCATTGATTGTTGTAAACTGTATTATCTTAGGCCGTGCAGAAGCATTTGCTAGTAAAAATGGAATCTTTGATTCCGCACTTGATGGATTAGGAATGGGGCTTGGGTATACGGTTTCCATCATCATTATGTCTTTGATTCGTCAAGTATTAGCTACAGGGATTATCTCTTTTGAAAATCCATTTAATGCGGCACAGACATTGTTCTCTTTCCGTGTGATTCCTGAAGATTTCACAATCTCTATGTTTTCACAACCGTTTGGGGCATTCTGTACATTTGCCTGCTTAGCAGCTGGGCTTGCGGCTTTTAAAAGCTACCAGTCAAACAAAGCTAAGAAACAAGAAAAGGAGGCGAATTAATCTATGAATTGGTCAAATTTATTTGTAATGTTGATTACCTTTGTATTCATCAATAACGTTGTCTTAAATCAATTCCTTGGGATGTGTCCATTTATGGGAGTATCCAAAAAGAGTAGTTCTGCCATTGGAATGGGAGCTGCAGTAACCTTCGTTATTGTTGCGGCATCCATTGCGACCTATGGTTTATACTATGGGGTATTAAAACCCTTGAAATTAGAATACATGGATTTGATTACCTTTATTCTAGTCATTGCGGCTTTGGTACAGTTGGTAGAAATGATTATCAAGAAAACAAGTCCTTCACTATATAAAGCGTTGGGTGTGTACTTGCCATTAATTACTACAAACTGCGTTGTATTAAACGTAACGTTAAATAACATTACAGCAGGGTATAACTTTGTGGAAATGATTACGTATTCTATCGCAATTCCTGTTGGATTTACATTAGTACTTTATATTTTCTCTACAATACGTGAGAGATTAGATGCCTGTGATACACCACTTTCATGGAAAGGTAATCCAATTGCGCTGATTGTTGCGGCTATTATGGCGTTGGCTTTCAGTGGATTGATGGGTCTAGTATAACATGGACTATATCATGCCAGTCATCTATTTAGGAATTCTTGGGGCAGCTTATGCATTCGTATATCACTTGAATCATAAAACACCATTACCTAAAGGGTGCGAGAATTTAAAAGCAGAGTGTAAAGGATGTCACGATACATCCTGTTGTAATAACCCTGCTCATGAACAATAGGAAAGGGGTATCATCATATGACAATTGTTGTGGCAATCTTAATGATGCTTGTCTTAGGGGCAATTTTAGGTCTAGGACTTGGAATTGCGGATCGATTCTTAAGTGTAGAAGTAGATGAGCGTGTTGAAAAAGTAAGTAGTATGTTACCAAACTACAACTGTGGTGGTTGTGGATATGCAGGTTGTTCTGGACTTGCGGAAGCATTAGTGAACGGTGAAGTAAAAGTTGTGGGTACATGTAAACCATGTAAACCTGAACAAAAAGCTGCAATCGCAGAGTATTTGAATACAACACCAGGACCTGATGGGGTATGCGTAGAAGTAAAAGCTTAGAGGCTGTAACGAATAAGAAACAGCCATAACATAAAAAAACACGTCAATCTCATAAGAGGAAGACGTGTTTTTTTGGTTCTTTAACATTTGGTGTTGGTGGATGAAAAACGATACAAATTAAGGCTTAAGCGGAGATGGTTGAAAAATCATCTCTTTTTCATTGTCTTAATTTAACCATAGTATTCGCAATAAGTAA
>NZ_JBSPFA010000054.1:0-8870 GCF_053848885.1 Amedibacillus sp. YH-ame10 | reverse complement strand
GTATTCTTGGAAATGTGATAATATATTCATGTGATATAATCCCTTTCTGAAAATTTGGTTTCGCGATTAAATTTTATAGGGTTATATCACTTTTTTCAATTCCACATCCATTTTACACTATCCCTAATTGCATAATAGTTGAACATCCAATAAAATAGATTTATAATAAGAGTAACTTTTATAGGAGGATATCTTATGGATTATCAGATTGTTGTAGACGACATTGAAATTAACGCAAACGAACAGATTGGTGAAAAAGAAGCGAAAGCTTATATTGCTTATGTACGAGAGAAAAATCCTCAAAAAGAAATTCAATCCATTGATTTAAAATTTGATGGAGAAGAAGTTGGATTAGGTTATCATCTATACCCAGAAGGCTTTGAAAAAATAAGAAGAATTACTGGATATTTAGTTGGAACCGTTGATCGTTTCAATAATGGAAAACGTGCAGAAGAAAAAGATAGAGTAAAACATGCTTAAGGTATTTGCTTTGTTAAGAATATATAAAAAGTAATCATGGGAATGGTTACTTTTTTTATATATTATAATATCAGCTTCATTTTTGTGATAGTTTCAGCATTTTATAAATTAAACTCTAAAATATCACAATACATAATTTACTCCGACGCTTTTGCGACGGCAGTTATTGTATTATAAAGCCAAGGAGGTAAAACATAGCGATTTTTATGCTCTTCATAAAGAACTCATTATATGTGGAGAGATGTCTGAATAATCACTAAGATTAGGTGTTTATATTTGAGATATATATGAATTTCTATTTCTTTAAGTATTATTGTTGATGAAAGCTATGATTGTCTGCTCAAACATTGTGAATATACACATATAACTTTATCACTGAATTTATCAAAAAGTTGATAGGATGAATTCATATTGATTATTGTGATATTCATATCAATAAAAGCCTGAAAAAAAGAAGGAGGATGATTATGAAGAACAAGAAGCTTGGCACAAAATTTATGACGTTTGTGCTATCGCTAGTGATGGTATTTGTCCAAATACCATCACCCGTAGTTGCTGCAGAAAGTAGCACACCAGTTACAAGAACCAAAACGCTGGATGTTTCAAAAATAAAAGAATCTACAGATATGCTTAATACTGAGGGATGGAAATGGGTACCTAGCGCAGATGGTGGTATTTTAACATTGAGGAATTTCCACATTGTATCAGATTCGGCGGAAGTGTTAACTTTTCCAAATGGTAATGTAACGATCATGTTAGAGGGAGAAAATACGTTTTCTAGGAAAAACAGTAGCTTTAATGCTATGGTTGGTAAAGAATGGAGTGAAGGAGTCCTTAATTTAACGATTGCTGCTGGTACAGCAGATGGAAAATTAAACATTCTTCGACCAGATACCTCCATTGCTGAATCGAACCCTTATGGATTTGCAAGTACTACACTTACAATCAAATCAGGGAGTATTTATTCAAATACAGATTTTTGTCTTGTTTTAAATGATTTTTCTATGGAAGGAGGGTCACTTGTTATAGACTCACCGAACATTACAGATGGTAATGGAGTATATTCTGCTGGTGGGAATATCAATGTATCAGGAGGTAATATTGATATTAATACAGGGGTAGTAGGCCTTTATATAGCGGGTAATTTAGAAGCAGAGCAGAAAATCTCTATAACTGGTGGCAATGTGAAGATTCGTTCAGGACTTGCTGCACTTTATGGGAAGAATATCACTATTAGTACATCAGGAGCACTTGATTTACAGGGAGGAACAACTGCACTGTACTGTAGTAAAGAAGGAGGAACACTTGAAATTGTTTCTGTGGGCAATGATACAATACTAAATGGAGGGAAAAAACCTTATTTGCCAGAGGTGACAAGTGGTGGAAAAACAGTCATCATTCATGATGCTGATTATACTGAAGTTAATAAACTTATCACTGAAGCAAATGCCTTGAATCCAGATTATTTCACAACGAGCCTTGCCAATGTGGAAGTAGCTGTCGCTGATGTAGTACAGGGGAAAAATGTACTAGAACAAAAAATGGTAAATGCTTATGCAACAGCCATTAAAAATGCAATTGATGCACTTAAATACAAAGATGCAGATTATAGCAAAGTGGATGAGGTAATTAAGAAAGTTCCTGATGATCTTAGACATTATACAGAGGCAAGTGTGAAAGCTATAAATGAGGCGATAAATGCGGTCGTTCATGGAAAAAATATCAGTGAGCAAGCAATCGTTGATAGCTATGTTAAAGCAATTGAAAGCGCATTAGCTGCACTTAAATATAAAGATGCAGATTATACTAAAGTGGATGAAGCACTTGCAAAAATTCCTGCAGATTTGAGCGTTTATTTAGAAGCTGATCTTAAAGAAATTAACGCTGCAAAGAACGCAGTGGTTAGAGGGAAGAATATTAGTGAACAGGCAGTTGTAGATGGTTATGCTAAATCACTAGAAGCTGCGCTTGCAGTTCTTAAGACAAAACCAGTAATTTCAATTACGAACCCAGAAACGGGAGCTAAGGTAGAATACGTGGATGGAACATTGTTTGAATCCAATATTCTACTCAGTGTTGTTATAAAATCGAAAGTGGAAATGGATAAACTAGGGGAAGCTGTAAATAAGAAAGCTCCTGGTCTAACACTTGGTGGTCTTTATGATGTTAAGCTTTTAAAAGAGGGCGTGGTTATACAACCAAGTGGTATGATAAAAGTAAGCATTCCATTAACGGATGCAATGAAAACAATGACAGATTTGCAGGTTGTTTATATCGATGATAGTGGGAATGTCACTATCATTCCAAGTATTATCAAGGATGGAAAAGCTATCTTTATTACAGATCATTTTAGTTACTATGGAATCATCGGTAAACAGAAAACAACAACTCCAGATAATAATGTGGATAATGCAGAAAATAGTGTTTCTCCTGAAACTGGTGATAGTTCAGCATTACTGTTGTTAGTTTTAGCAATGGTGACTTCTAGTTTTATGATGATTACATTTAGTAAAAAGAGAAAAATGTTTGAACATTAGACATAATATTATACTGCCTTTATTTTCCTTTCTATGATTTAAGAACACAAAGGTTATAGGAAATATAAAATGAAGTATAACTTAAAATACCCCTTGATGTGAAATTGAAATCAAAGGGTATTTTTTGATGATTATTGTCTTACTATTAGGGAAAATATAAAATTTTAAGTTAAATTTAAGATTTAGAAATGACATTCTAATGCTTTCAGTGTTATAATGTGCGTGTAAGTTCACGTTTAATCATCTAGCCAATGATTTGCTATGCGTAACTTATTAACGAAATTTCTCTCTCCTCCTTTGAGAAGCAGAAATTCGATTGGAGTGTTCATGGGGTATCTTGTGGGCACTCTTTCCATAAATAAACAAATGCATAAATATAGATGGAGGGTTTGTATGTTTAGAGATAACCGAGATGATATTGATAATAATGAAGATGTAGATTTAACGGGTATGATTCACCAATACAATGAAGATAATGAATTACGCCGAAAAATTAATGAGATGAAGAAACAAAAAGAAGAGGGTGTCAAACGTGAACCTACCTTTGATCCTAATGACTCTGCTTTTATAAACATTCCAAAGGAAAAACAATCAAGTATCCCTGATATTCGTGTAGATCATGAATTTGAAAAAACACGTGTAAACTTCAATGATGGTAGTGATAAAACATTGGTGATTATGGATCGTAAAAATAAAGTGGAACCAAATTCACAACCGATGTTTGAAGATTATCCTTATCAAGAAACAAAGACTTCTAGTAGTGCTTTGCGTCAAGAAGAGTATGAAGAAGAGGAAGATATCAGAGAAACTATAAAAAAGAAAAAGATAGAATCAAAACGTGTTGAAGATGATGAAGAAGATGATGAGAAATCCAAAAAAGTAAACAAGATGATTACGTATACAATCATTGGTGTTTTGTCAGTAGTTTTATTAGTAGGTGCAGGTTTTGGAATAAAATATATGTTCTTTAACGGTAGTTCAGATGAACCAACAGAAGAACCTACCAAAAAAGAAGATCCAAAGGATACTGAAAAAGATCCAGTAAAGAAACCTAGTGAAAATGAAACAGATATCAAAGACAATAGTGCAGTAATTAAACAATTGAATTCTCAAATCGATGCATATGAAGTACAATTGAAACAAGTGAATGATGATATTGCAAGTGCAGAAAGCGCAAAAACAGCAGCACAAGAAAAATTAAACAATATCGCGACATTACTTAGTAATGTAAGTTCTATTGAAGGTAATATGAAAGGCATTGGAGACTCAGAAGCAGTTGTGAAAAAAGCAGCAGAAGATACATGTAAAATTGATGAAAATGCACAAACCTGTAAAGATGCAAAGGCACTTTACGATGAGTATTTAAAATTACAATCACAGTATACTCTTGCAAAACAACAATATGAAACAGAGTCTAAAAAAGATGCAACATATCGAACTGAAATGACAGACGCAGATACAAAGATTAATACATTGAAAACTAAGAAAACAGATTTAGAAAAGAAAATAGCAGAAAAGACAACAGAACTTGCGAAATACGAATAACAGAAGCGATTGCTTCTGTTTTTTTCCACATGTGTAAGAAAATAAACCAATTGTGTAAGAAAGCGGGTTTATGAAAGTGGGGATAATGGTATAATATATGAAAAGAAATTTGAGGGGTGCGCAATGATCAATTTAGCAATTCTAGATGATAATGTGGAAGAAGCAAGTAAGACGAAAAAATTATTACTCCCATATCTTGATAAACGTAATCTGGATTATGAACGCATCGATATATATCAAGATGGCACGTCTATTTTAAAATGTTCTAAAATGTATGATGTATTGTTTTTGGATATTGAAGTGGGAACAGAAAACGGGATAGACATCGCAAAAAAACTACGTGAGTCACAACCCAATATTATCATAGTGGTAATTACAAGTTTTATTAAATATTCCATAGAAGGATATAAAATCCGGGCAGCTCGTTATTTATTGAAACCAGTTGCTCCATCTTTACTATATAGCGAATTAGATGAAGTGCTAAAAGATTATTTGGAACGCCCAAGTATTCTTTTGAGTGATCATCATGAAGAAGTACGAGTAAAGACGAGTGATGTATACTACTTTGAAACTTATGGTAGAAAGGTGCAATTTCATACAAGAGCACAAGTGTTTAGCAGTAAAGAAAATGTTTCCTATTGGGCTGTTAAATTAACAGAAGGGTTTGTGGAATGTTACAAAGGGATTTATGTTCATGTGAAATATATAGAACAAATAGCTAAAGATACATTGGTTTTAGAAAATAAACAAATATTGCCGATTGCTAGACGCAGGTATGACGATGTAAAGAAGGCGTGGATTTGTTATCAGGAGATGATTGTATGAATTATATCGTTATATTTATACAGATATTTGTATTGTTTTATATGGTGTATATGTATCATGAGACATACCAAAAACATTATCACACGGATGCAAATTGCTTAAATCGTTATGCGATAGCATTTCTAATAAGTTGTTTTGTATTCTTATTTGTACCGGAGAGGTACTTCGTATTCTTATATTATGGAATTCTTATTATCTTGCCAATATATATGTATTATAAAGAAGAAGGATATGGGACTCAATTAGGTTCCTATTTTGTAATTGTTCTTATTACCACGTTCATAATGTTGGGTGTGCATTATATTACAAGTATTGTACCAACACTTTCTTGGCCGTTTCATTTTACAATGGATACTATGTTTTGCAATGTGTTTATCATTTGTTCTTTGTTGTACTTACAGTACATTCATAATTTGCGTAAATCGCCTTATATCAGTATTGTTGTATGCAGTATATTGTTGTTATGCAGTGTTGATTTTATCTTATCTATCTATGGGAAGTTTGAAGAAGGACATGTAATAAGCTTGTTGCCACAAGCATTAACCATTTGTATGATAGGGATTTTTCGTATGTTTTATACCATGGAAACAAGCAAAGATAACGTATTAGAACTTACCATTCAACGCTATGCAGATAAAGAAAATAAAGAACGTTTTATGGTTCTAGAAAAAGAAAATAAAATGATTATGCAACAACTTCATGATATGAAGAAACATTTACGTATGCTAGATGAAATCCAACAATCACAGGAAGAATTTGAAACATACAAAAGAGAAATAGAGAATAAGACGGATGAAATGTTATATTCAAAAATATCTGGAAATACATTGATTGATCGCATCCTACAGACCTATCGTCCAAGGTTTCAAAGTGCGAGTATTCAATGTAATGTTGAAATTGATGATGTGGATTATAGTTTCATTGATATCATTGATATGAGTGCACTTCTATCTAATTTGTTAGATAATGCAATCGATAGCTGTTTGAAGTGTGAAGATCGACATATCCTTTTAAAAATGAAAAATCGAACAGGTTTTGTTGTGATAAAGATGAAGAATAGTTGTATGAATATTTTAGAAGAAGATGGGGAACTTAAGACTACAAAAGAAGATAGTTTATATCATGGGTATGGCATGCGCAATATGGAAATCATTGCGAATAAGTATAAGGGTGCGTTAAAGTATCATTTTGAGGAAGAACATCATTTGTTTATCACAACCATCACCTTGTTTTCTGACCGTTCATGATGCGTTTATGACCACATCTGCATACTTGCTACACAAGTGAAATAAATAGAATATGATAGTGGTGTAAAGATAATATATCTTTGGAGGTTCTATTATGAACATGAATAAAAATCGAGTAATGTCAAGAAAGTATGTAGTGATTAGCTTATTAGTTATGATACTTGGAGGAGTTTTATTTGGAGCGGCTATTATGAAATGCTTCAAGATGGCTGGAATAATTTCCTTATCCAACCTTTCCATATGTATTATACTGTATGTCATTGTTTGTATCTTTTGTTGGATGCCGTTAATTGTACCTGCAAATCAAATCGCAGAGATGGATGAGAACACTGTGTATATTATACCTCAGTATAGTACAATGAAAAAACTAAAGATTGCTTGGTATACACTGATCAACGATACGATGAAACCATTTTATCGCAGTATTCCTATAGCAAGCATCGATAAGTTAACCTTTACCTTCCAGTCGCAATGGGGTGCTTATGCCTATAAAAGATTTAGTTTTGAATTACGTCTTCAAGTAGGAGAAGAAAAAATTTTGGTTTATATAAATCCAGGACAAAATGGACCTATTATTCCATCGGGGTATGGTGTTCCATTTGCTGGCACGCTAACGAAGGAAGAAATCGCAAATCTAATTGGATTCTTCCGAAGTGCAGGTGTTCAAGTAGCTGATCCATATAAATTAGAAGCAGCCATGAAAGATGAAAACGTGGTACTCTATGATTATTTAGATTCCTTAAATAAAAAAATAAGATTTTAATTATAGAAGAAAGAAGCGGGAAACTGCTTCTTTTTGTTAGGAGGAGAGAGTTAGGTTAAATTATGAAATTGTTATTTGCTTGTGGCGGTGCTATAATATTACATATTCAAAAGGAGGGGTCTTCTTGGAAAAACTAAAGATATGGTGTCATCAACAACTGAACACATTTACGTTCGATGAAAAATTGATTTTATTAGGTGTTGCGTCTTTGTACTGTCATTTTGTAATCACGATTCTAGTATTGGTAGGAATCGTTGGTTATTTAATAAAGGAAAAAAGACTAGGTTCTATTATTAAGGAAATACCTCGTAGTAAATTTGTAATTGCGTTTTGTATTATAACGACTCTAGTCGCATTATTTTATGGAAACTATTTAGGGTTTGGATGTGGAATAGGCATCTTAGCGTTATTTATGTTTATATTCTTTTATCGTAGTGTTGCGACAAAGCGTTTGTTTGAAGTAATGCTAGATATATGTTGTGTACTATCTATTCTTTGTGCTATTTATGGATTCATAGAATATTTTGTAATTTGCCAGCGTTTGGGGCATAGTGTCTTTGAATTATTTATTGCCAATAGTCCTAAGAATCGTGTACATTCTATGTTCTTTAATGCTAATTATTATGCGATGATGTTAGAGTTCACTATCCTTATTTGTCTTTATAAAGGGATGCAGTGGAAAAGTGGAAAACATACGATTTTTTATTCCATTACAGTATTCTTGAATTTATTCGCATTATTACTTACAGGGTGTAGAACAGCTTGGGTACCATTTGTAGTTAGTGTGCCTGTGTTGATTCTTTGTTGTAAGATGTATAAACTGTTTGGATTATCATTGGTAGGGATAGCAGGTGCTGTAACTCTAGTATTGATGAATCCAATGTTAATGAAACGTGCTTCTTTTATTGGGAAGGATTTCGCAAAACGTGGACGTATTTGGTCTGCGGCCATCAAAGGAATAGAAGCGCATCCGCTTTTCGGAGAAGGTCCATTGACCTATTATAAAATATATCCTCTTTATAATGGTCACCCAACGCAACATGCGCATAATATCTTCCTTGATCCAATTCTTAGTCATGGAGTAATTCCAGTGTTGATTGTAGCTGTTTATTTTGGGAATAACCTTAAAGATATTTATCGTTTGGCAAAGCGTAAGATTGACCTTCCATTATTTGGATTGATCGTTAGCTTTATCATTACTGTAATTTTACATGGTTTACTGGACCTTACGGTCTATTGGGTACAAACTGGAACTTTATTTTTATTAATATTCTCTAGTGCAAGTATATATTTTAGAAAAAATAGTGTGGATTAACATAGAAAAGGAGTTATTCTCGAGAATAACTCCTTTATTTTCTATTAGGAACTTGCATAATTTAAGTGGAAATGAGAGAAAACGAAAAAAACATGACGAAAAGGCTCTAAGAAGAGCCAAAGAAGGACACGACAAGTTTTTACTTTTGATTCTCTAGA
>NZ_JBSPFA010000053.1:0-8929 GCF_053848885.1 Amedibacillus sp. YH-ame10 | reverse complement strand
ACACCTGTTCTCATCCCGAACACAGAAGTTAAGCACTTCAGCGGCGACAATAGCTGGGCCTGCCTCAGTGAAGATAGCACGCTGCCAGGTGATCGACATCCTTATGGATGTCTTTTTCTTTTTCTATAAGATTCGACAAATTCTAAGCAGTATACATACTATAATGATAGGTGTCTTTACTGGAATATTTTAAACAAACATGATAAAATCATGGTTATGTAAGAAAGGTGTGAGCATATATGAATGAAATGATTATGGAAATTTTACACGATTCACTGCCTATGCTACCTTTTTTATTTTTCACTTATGTGTTGATGGAATATCTTGAACATAAAAGTAGTGATACATTTCAAAAGCATTTACAAAGTGCTAAGAAACTAGGACCACTGATTGGTGCTATTCTTGGAATTGTACCACAATGTGGCTTCTCCGTACTTGCTTCTGGATTGTATATGAACCGTACGATTTCATTAGGGACTCTAATCGCTGTATTCATATCAACAAGTGATGAAGCAATCCCTATTTTAGTGGCTCACCCAGAACAAATTAACGTACTTTTTCAAGTCGTTTTTATCAAATTAGTGATTGCGATTATAGTTGGCTACTTTGTAGATGCCCTTATTCGAAACAACAAACTGCGTCAAAATCATCCTCTTCATGATATTCATGCAGAGTGTGAAAAGGAAAATGAAGGACATTCTTCCATTGCCTATATCGCTTTTGTACATACAATGAAGATTTTCCTCTTTATTTTTATTGTAAATGTAGTATTATCCGTAGGTATTTACTATATAGGTGAAGATACGTTAGGTACACTTTTGGCAAGTGGAAGTTATTTACAACCAGTACTAGCGGCCATTGTTGGGTTTATTCCTAATTGTGCTGCGAGTGTGATGTTAGCGCAACTCGCAATGGATGGTGTGATTTCTTTTGGTTCATTAACTGCAGGATTGATTACAAGTGCAGGTTTGGGTCTTCTTGTGTTGTTCAAAATGTACGATAATAAAAAAGATATTCTACGGATTTTAAGTATCCTTATGGTGACGGCTATTGTAAGTGGAATTATTCTTCAGTTTTTTGGTTAAGAATAGATCAGTTGTAAGAATAACAAAAAGCAGCGATGCTTTTTTTCATAGAGGAACTATTGTATAATACAGTAAAAGGGGTGTCGTAATGGATTACAAAGAAGAGTTCGCAAAACTTGTGGAACAAAATCGCCTAGAAGAAGCTAGGCACATATTAGATAAATTAAAATATGATGCGAGTGAAGATCCCTTTTATTATGCCAATATGGGATGGATATTAAATCATATGGAACGCTATCAAGAAGCTGAAATCATCCTTAGAAGAGGGATTGCCCTATATAGTCAAGATGGTTGGATGTATAGTCAATTAGGGTTTTGTTTGGATCGTCAAGGAAAGATAGAAGATGGTCTAGAAATTTTGTTGCAGGCGATTCAATTGGGCTTTGATGAACCATGGATTCATGGAGAAATTGGTTGGTGTTATAAAGAACTCAATGACTTCAAAAAAGCAGTTGAGTTTTTTGAGAATGGATTGATGGAAGAAGAGCATAATGTGTTTATTCTTTCGCAAGCAGCGATTGCCTATATGGAACTAGGGAAATATGATACTGCAGAAGAATATTTTAAGAAGAGCTATCAATATCAAAGAGATAATGATGGTCTTTATGATTTAGCAAATTTTTATCATAAGCGCAAGGATTACAAAAAGGAAATTGAATACTTAGAACAAATGGAGGATATAGAATCTAATCCAATGTTGCTTTTTGAGGTCGCTGTTGCGTATTATGAACTTGGTGAGTATAAGCTCGCATTAGAAAAATTAGAGAGCTCTATGGCTCTAGGAAAAGACGATACAGGTTTACGAGCATTACTGGGAGATATTTATGTTGGATTGCATATGAAAACAGAAGCAGATCAACAATATAATCTTGCGCTTGGTTATTATGAAAAAGCATTGTCAAGAGAAGAAGAGACCTATTGGATTTATCAAGAAATGATTTGGATAGCTCATAAACAAAGAGATAGTAAAAAGAAATTAGAGTATTTAAATCGTGCAAGTGAAAAACATGAAATGACCATTTGGTTGATGTATCACTATGCTCGTTGTTATAGTGATTTAGGAGAATATAAAAAAGCAGTAGACGCTTGTCGATACTGTAAAGATAGAGGAGAAGGTTCTAAAGAATTCTATGATTTGTTCGCTTGGAATCTAGGTCGCAGTGATCAGGAGGAAGAAGCAATTCTAGTCCTAAAGGAATGTATGGAAAAATATGAAGGCGATGATTGGAATTATGGAGAACTTGGTTGGAATTACGCCCAAATAAAAGAATATGAAAAAGCAAGAGATTGTTTCTTGAAGGCTCTTTCACTAAGTGAAGATAATCCTCAACATACAGGAATGTTAGGTTGGTGTTATCTACGTATGAATCAATTAGATGATGCACAACAACAAGTGGAAAAAGCATTCGCATTAGGACGCGATGATGGATGGTTACATTCCATACGTGCTGAAATCTATGAAGGTAAACAAGACTATGAAATGGCATTGAAAGAATTTCAATATGCCCTGGATCATGATTATGATGAAACTTGGATTCATAAAGAAATCAAAGAGATAAAGAATAAAATAAAAGAATCAAAAAAGTAAAAGGAGGAATAAGGTATGTGTGGTCGATATTTTTTTATGTTAGAAGATAACCCAGCTTTTCAAAAACTACGTCATAAAATAGATCAACTTGCATTGTTTGAATATGCTCAAGAAGAAGTATTTCCTAGCAATGATGCCTTAGTTCTACTATCCGCAACAAAAGATTATACTCTGGATGTAATGAAATGGGGGTTACAAGGGTATACTTCTAATCTGTTAATCAATGCTCGAAGTGAATCAATAGAAGATAAAAAAACCTTTCAAACAATGTTACATAATCGTTGTTTAATTCCATGCAATGGATTCTTTGAATGGAAAAGAGTTGGAAAAAGAAAACAGAAGGTATATATACGAAGAGATGATACACCTTTGTTTTATTTAGCTGGAATTTATAATGAACAAAAAGAATTTGTCATTGTGACGGGGGAGTCAGAAGCGGATATGTTAAATCTACATAATCGTACCCCTATTATCCTAACGGAAGAGCAAATTCCATTGTATCTAGAAGAACAACTACCATTTCAAGTGGATAATGAACATTTATCGTTTCATAAGGAAGTGATCAATGATGCATATGAGCAATTAGACTTATTCAAAGAGAAAGAAGAGGTAGAGTAATATGAAGAAATATCGTACCATTACATCTCTTTTTGTTTTATTTTTGTTATGGCAAATCATTTCTATCCAAATAGATAATGATTTTCTCATCCCTTATCCAATAGAAGTGATAAAGATGATGGGACAACAACTCATGAGTGCATCTTTTTATGAAATTGTATTTGCGACATTATTACGTTCATTTCTAGGCTTAACAATCGCCTTTGTAGTCGCATTTCTATGTGCGTATTATGCGTATCGTTATACCGTGTTTAAAGATATCTTTTATCCTATATTGTTGTTAACGAGGAGTGTACCTAATATTGCCTATATTATCATTATCTTAGTTTGGTTTGGAGCGGAAAATAGCGCAGCCATTGTAAGTTTCTTAATCATTTTTCCAACCATCTATAGTAATATTTATACTGGATTAGAGAATATGGATGAAAACTTAAAAAAAGTTATGAGCTTATATCCATCGAAAGAAGGATATTGTTTACGTAAGATTTATATTCCCTTATTAAAAGCCCCTATGAAAGCATCTATATCTACAGGAATATCACTTACCTTTAAGGTGGGTGTGATGGCAGAGATATTAGGACAAGTACAAGTAGGGATTGGCCGTCAATTGAATCTCGCGAGAATTACCTCTGATATTACTGGAATCTTCGCATGGACTGGTTGGATTATATTGATTCTCCTTTTGATGGAGGCAATTTTACATTTCCTATACAATTCTTCTCGGTTCAAAGAAAGTTAAGAAAGTCATAAAAATATCACAAATTATATATAAATATTTCGCTTATATAACGATTTATGATATAATTCAATACCGGTAAAGAAGAAAGGATGATTGAATATGGCAAATAGTTTACGATCAGTTGCGGATTTAGCATATCGTAAGATTAATCATCGATGGTTAAAGTTCCATTATCATGTATTGTTGCTATGTGTATTGATAAGCGCAATCTTTGAAATCATCATTTATTTCTTCATTCGTTTCACGGGAACAATGTATGACACCAATTGGGTGTATTGGTTAAAATACATCATAACACCAATTGGAATAGGACTTGCTATTTTCGTACTAGCAAGTATTATCATTCGTCTAAAACAACTTAAAAATCGTGTTAAAATTTATGCAATTTCAGTTCTCTTTATGCTTGTTGCGTTTAACTTAGCATTTATGCATAGTGGATATCAAGCTATTTTATTCAGTTTTTTATTGCCAATTATTATGACGATTATATATGAAAATCAAAGACTCACTAGTTTTATTGCATTGTGTACGATTCCTCTTGAACTCTTTACTGCATTTACAACATTTTGGGATCCATATAAAGAGATTACACATGGCTATATCATAAATACTATCATCTTGATAATCCTTACGATAGTTACTTGGATGGTGTCCTATTTTATGATTCGTTTCGCATTATCAAAAAAGGAAATCATTATCAAACGTGATATGGAACGTCAACAGTTAAAAGAGCGTATCTTATTAGATGAACTAACGACCGTTGGTAATAAACAGGCACTCTTTCAGCGTTTGAATCTATTAGAAGAAGAGTGTGATAGCTTTCATTTGGCAATGTTAGATATCGATGATTTCAAATTAATCAATGATGAATTTGGACATCTATATGGAGATGAAGTTCTTAAGTGTTTAGGGGTGGCTTTGCATAAGATGCGAGGGGAATGTCAAGTTTTTCGATATGGGGGAGATGAATTTAGTATTATTCTCATGGAACAACAGAAACAAAAGGTAATGCGAGATTTAAAGTATTTACAAAGTGATTTCTTGGAAAGTTTAAAAGAAAGTAAACGTAATATTCAATGTCATATTACGATTAGTATTGGAGTTGCCTTACACCATGATCATATGTCTTGTATAGAACTTATGAAAAGTGCTGATGAAGCACTATATGAATCAAAGAAGCATGCAAGAGGAGCAATTACCTATCGAGAATAACAAAGCAGCATACCCACAAAGGTACGCTGCTTATTTTTTATTTCTCATCCCATTCTTGAATGACGCTTTCCAAAACTTCAGCTCCTGTTGCGACTGTTCGCTCACAACGCATTTCTGGAGTAAAGAAGTTGGGTTTGATTTGTGCACATACTCTAGAACCAAGTTTCTTTTGAAAAGCAATGACTAGCTTTTGTGTAAGTGGGCGAAGATCCTCACAATCATGTGCCTTCATCTCTACATATCTAGAACTGATGACGCAAGCGGCACCACATAAGGCTCCACAAACATCCCCGATTTGAAAACCTGCCCCAAAGGCTGCACACATAACCATATCTTTATCATGCAATCCTAAATCATAAACTTCATTACCTGCACGAAGAATACTTTCTGAACAATTATATCCTTGTTTGTAATATTTAATTGCGACTTCTTTTAACATCTTTTATTCCTCTTTCTTTTTCTGTATTATAGCACAAGCTTAAACATAATAAAAAGCTGAAGTTTTTAAAAAACCTCAACTTTTCAAGCTTACTCTTTTGTAATAAGTTCTAAATTATCTAGATACTCACTTTCAAATGCTAATTTCTTATCAGCTTCATTTGTATATTTTTTAACTAAAGCACTTGATTTAATGACAGGTTGTAACGTACCCGCTCCAGCAACACATCCCCCAGGACATGCCATACCTTCGAGAAGATACCCATCGCGTTTACCTGCTTTTGCCATCATCAACATGGTCTTACAGTTTTTCAATCCTTCTGCAGAATCAATTAAGACTTCTTTATCTGGATGTTCTTTTTGGATGCATTGTTTCACTGCATTTGCAACGCCTCCACTTACCGCAAAACCGCGACCATTTGCAGTTCCTTCTTCAAATGGAGTATCTAGTATTGCTTGTTGTAAGTCTACACCTTTTGCCTCAAACATTCCCATTACTTCTTCAAAGGTCAAGACAAAATCAATATCGCTTCGTACACTTTTTCTACTTGCTTCAAGCTTCTTCGCAGCACAAGGTCCAATGAATACAACCTTTGCATCTGGTTTGCTTTTTTTGATCAATCGTCCAGTCAATACCATTGGTGTTAATGCCATAGATATGTAAGGTTTAAAATCTGGAAAAAGTTTTTTTGCCATCACAGACCAAGCCGGACAACAAGAAGTTGCCATAAATGGTTGTTCGTTAGGCACTTTTTTCAAGAAGTCTTCGGCTTCTTCAACGGTACATAAGTCTGCGCCAATCGCCACTTCTACCACATCCGCAAAACCCAATGACTTCAAAGCACCCTTTACTTTTTCAGGCGTCACTGTTGGACCAAATTGCCCTACAAAAGCTGGTGCAACTGCCGCTATGACTTCTTTTCCTTCTTTGATTGCATGTATGGTTTGAAAGATTTGTCCTTTATCGACAATTGCCCCAAAGGGACAATTCACAAGACACATTCCACAAGATACACATTTATCATAATCAATTTCAGCACGACCAAATTCATCACTAGTGATGGCATCCATACCACAACTTCTACTACATGGTCTCTCTAATTTATTGATAGCGCCATAAGGACAAACATCCATACAACGACCACATTTGATACATTTTTCCTGATCAATGACAGACTTTCCATTTTCTATACGTACCGCATCTTTTGGACATACTTCTTTACAAGGATGTGCTAAACACCCTTGGCATGTATTGGTCACAAAGATTTCCTTTTCAGGACATGCGTTACATGCGAATTTGATAATATTAATCAAAGGATCATCATAATATTTCTCCGCGATAGCGCTCTCCTCAATACCTTCACTTAGTGGAGCATGTTCATCAATACGACGAAGGGGAAGACCAATCCCTAAGCGTAAACGTTCTCCAATGATTGCTCTTTCTAGAAAAATACTTTCACGGTATTTTGCTTGTTCACCTGGTAAGATTTTAAATGGCAACTCTTCAATGTTAGTTGCATAATCTCCACCTTCATAAGCTAATCTAGCAATTTCAGTAAATACCTTTCTACGAATATCTGTTACAGAGTTATAAATTCCTCTCATACGGCTCACCTCGTCTTCTATTATACTTGAATTTTATCGATTTGTAATTAAAAATACACAACATTCTCTTGTACTTAGTGTAGGAGTGATTTATCATATTCTTATAGAAAGTAAGGTGTACAATATGAGTATACAAGAACTAGTACAAAGACAAAGAAAATTTTATAATACGCATCAAAGTAAAGATATCACATATCGAAAACATGCCCTAAAGAAATTACGCAGTGTTATTATGAAAAATGAGCATGCTATACAAGAAGCACTTTATCAAGATTTGCATAAAGCTAGTATGGAATCATACATGAGTGAAATTGGAATGGTATTAAGTGAATTGACATATCAATTACGCCATATCGACACATGGGCAAAACCCCAAAGAGTACCAACACCCCTTGCGCAACAACTTGCCAAGAGTTTTAAGATTGCTCAACCTTATGGTGTTGTATTGATTATGTCCCCATGGAATTATCCTTTCCAATTGGCACTAGAACCCGCTATTGGTGCCATTGCAGCTGGAAATACGGTGATTATCAAACCATCTGCATATGCGCCTCATACCTCAAGAATCATCGCTCAACTCATCCAAGAATGCTTTGATAAACGTTACGTCGCAGTCATTGAAGGAGGTCGCAAAGAAAATGAAGAACTCCTAAATCAACGCTTTGATTATATCTTCTTTACAGGCGGAGTTGAAGTAGGGAAATTGGTATTAGAAAAAGCAAGTCGCTATGTAACGCCAGTTACTTTAGAACTCGGTGGAAAGAGTCCTTGTATCGTAGAAAAGAGTGCAAATATCAAATTGGCCGCAAAACGCATTGCCTTTGGAAAATTTCTAAATGCTGGACAAACTTGTGTAGCCCCAGATTATGTATTCATCGATGAAAGTATCAAGCATGAATTCTTAGTATATTTACATTATTATATACATCAATTCTTTGGTGATGATCCTCTTACTTGTGAACGTTATCCTAGCATCATTAACGATAAACACTTCTTACGCCTTATGAAGCTTATGAGTAGCGGTGATGTATGTATGGGTGGAAGAAGCATCCAACTGGAAAAACGCATAGAACCTACAGTCTTGGAACATGTATCATACCATGCGCCAATCATGCAAGAAGAAATCTTTGGACCTATCTTACCAGTTATCACGTATAAGAATATTGAGGAAGCGATACACTACATCAACGCACATGAAAAACCATTAGCACTTTATCTGTTTACACAACGTAAACACATAGAACAACGTATCCTAAAAGAATGTAGTTTTGGTGGTGGATGTATCAACGATACCATTATTCATTTGGCAACGAGTCATATGGGATTTGGAGGAGTGGGACAAAGTGGAATGGGAAGTTATCATGGGTACGACTCCTTTACAACGTTCTCTCATATGCGAAGCATTGTCAAAAAATCCACAAAATTTGATTTACCAATACGTTATCAACCTTATACAAATATAAAAGAAACACTTGTACGATGGTTCATGAAATAGCAAAGAGGAAAGAAAACATCTTTTCTCTTTCGTATTATAAAGTTAGGAGTTAAATCAAATTAATTCTTAGCTTTTTATTTACATCAAGAGAAAGGGTAATATATAATATTCATGGAGAGATAACACAAGTAGGACTTGATCCTGTAAAA
>NZ_JBSPFA010000052.1:0-8950 GCF_053848885.1 Amedibacillus sp. YH-ame10 | reverse complement strand
AGGACTTCCTTCAGATTCCATCTCACGATGGACACCCTTGTCTTCGACTAGTGGTTAGCGACTAAACCTCCACAGTGGACTTTCACCACTTAGATGTATGCCATGCCCGGCACACGAAAAAAGAAGCCTTTGGTTTCTGGCTTCTTTATAATATATTTATTTCTCGTCACATAAAAACAGGTGTTTGATTCTATGTCTGTTACATAGTGTTCCTATATCTGCTTTTCTATTTGATCAACCATTCTATTTAAAGGTTTAATTCTTAAAATTAATCTATTATTTATATTACTAAAACAATCAACAAAACCATACATAATGAAAATTATATTTCTTGTTTTATTATATATAGCCACAAATCGTATCTTTCAAATTTATCATTTTTTTGTACTATCATTCAATAATTTTGATAATTGCTTACTCATTGCATCTAATTTAAAATTCATTTTATTTAATAAATAAATACAAATAGCAATAAGGATTATTAGCCCTATTTAAAATGTAAATTTGATAAACATTGTAATTTTCCAAGTCATTGACAAATGTAATTTCCTAGTAAAAAAAAGAAGCGTAAGTATCTTCTTCTCTTTATTCAACTGGATCGTTGATGTTTTGACAATTATGATATACCTGTTGTACATCATCTACATCGTCTAATAATGTTACTAAACGCTGGAAGAGTTTTAAGTCTTCTCCCTCTAGTGTAATATATTCATTTGGAATCATAGTATCTTCCATAACTTCAAATTCAACACCAGGGATCAGTCCTTCAACAGCTTCTTTCGCTTTGTTTAAATCTGTAGGTTCTACTGTAATGGTCATATCTTCACCATCTACTTCAATATCCTTAAGTTCAACTTCGCCCATAATCAATGCGTCCATCATAGCTTCTTCATCCGTATATTTGATTACGATTAAACCAACATGTTCGTAATTAAAAGATGCACATCCAGCAACCCCTAATTTTGCATGTGATTTATTAAAACAAGCACGTAAATCTGCAATGGTACGATTTGCATTGTCTGTTAAACAGTCAATGATTACTGTTGCGCCTCCATTAGAACCAAAACCTTCATATGTTGCGGCAGAATAATTTTCTGTACTTCCACCCTTTGCTTTTTCGATGGCACGTTTAATAACATCCGCAGGTACTTGGTTTGCTTTTGCGCGTTCAATTACTTTTTTTAGAGGCATATTCATATCCGGATCAGGAACTCCAGCTTTTGCTGCCATCAAAATTTCCTTACCAAAACGTGAATATACTTTCGCTTTTGCATTTGCCGTTTTCTGCATAGCTGCAGCACGTACTTCAAAATGTCTACCCATTATTAATCACTCTCCAAATTTCCTAATCTAGTATAGCATATTACACTGATTAATGGCAAATAGAACTTTATAAGAATTGTTCTATTTACTGTATTACATAACAAAGAAACAAAATATTCTACGATATAAGTTATTTCTCCTGTTTTGTATTTATAACTGCTTTTGCAATTGCCTCTCCGATTGCTTTTTGTCCTGCATCTTTTCTCAAATAAGCAAGATCAGAGGAATCACTAACAAACCCCATTTCAACTAGAACTGCAGGTCTTTCATTCTTTTTGACCACATGTAAAGTATCACCATTTTGTGCATATCGAGCTTGGCTATAATTCAATTTTGAAAGTTCTTGCATAATGTTGTTGGCATAATTCATGCTTTCTCCTACACCTTCATTTGCATATGTATCAAATCCATAAGCGCGTTGAGACACAAGTTCACTAAAATTCAAATGCAAGGAAACAAACAAATCTGCTTGGTTTGCAGATGCTATATCTACTCGATTTTGTAAATCTTTTATTTCATAATCACCTACAGAAACATCTTTATCCCTTGTATATACAACTCGATAATCATTTTTCTCAAGGTATGCGCCCATATATTTTGCTACAGAAAGTACAACGTCTTTCTCATACACTCCATCAAAGTCACTGCCTGGATCATATCCACCATGTCCTGGATCAATCACAATGACTCCCTTCATTTGTTTCTGTTTCACACTTGTCTCTTCTTTGCTTTCCTCTACAAAGTTATCGACAGCTTTCACGACACTATCTTCTCTTGCATTTATAATGTATGAAATGGTTGTACCACTAACTACAAATATAAATAGGCAAGATAGGATAAAAACCATCTTCATTTCATCATTCGATTTTTTTATAATCCTTACGATTATTCTTCTAATATTTTTCATGCAGATATTCTATCATGTTTTTTTGTTCATATCAATCATGAAAATTATAGTCTATATTCTCATTCTTTGATTTTATGTGTACGCTCCACAACCTTACTATTTGATATTGTATTTCGTACTAATCATTAAGATTTTTTACAATAGCGTTGATATTGGATGTAGATGAAATTAACAAATCCAATAAAAAATATAATTTATATGTTTGGGTTCAAAAAATGCGTATACACCATTTTTGGTATATACGCACTCTTTTAATTCGCAACTATATTTACTACTTTACCTTTTACTACAATCATTTTACGGATCGTTTTTCCTTCTAATTGCGTTGCTACACTTCCAATTTTTAATGCTTCTTCTTTTAGTGTATCTTCATCACTACCATTTGGTACGCTGAATTTACCTCTCAATTTACCATTGACTTGCACGATGATTTCTATTTCATCTTCCACTAACATAGCTTCATCATATACAGGCCAAGGTGCGTACGTAATGGAATCGGTTGCTTGGAATACATTTGCCCACAATTCTTCACCAGCATGTGGTGCGAAACATGCGAACATTTTCAAGAATCCTTTCGCATATTCTACATAAATTTGATCCGCTTTATAACATTCGTTGATAAAAATCATCATTTGAGAAATCGCAGTATTCAAATTTAGTGTCTCTACATCGTTTGTTACTTTCTTGACTGTCGCATGGTATACCTTATCAAGTTTTCCATCATTTGTATCTGAAAACTTATCATACTCGGTATACAAACGCCAAACACGATCAATCCATTTACGTGCACCATCTAATCCATTGGTATTCCAAGGAAGAGCTGCTTCTAAAGGTCCCATGAACATTTCATAAACACGCAATGCATCCGCACCATGTGTTTCGATAATATCATCAGGATTTACAACATTCCCTCTTGATTTTGACATTTTTTCATTGTTTTCTCCAAGAATCATCCCTTGATGGAACAATTTTCCAAATGGTTCTTTTGTTGTCACAACTCCACAATCATACAATACTTTATGCCAGAATCTTGCGTATAGTAAGTGTAGAACAGCATGTTCTGCACCACCTACATATAAATCTACTGGTAACCAGTGTTTCAATAGTTCCGGATCCGCAATTGCGTCTTCATTTTTAGGATCAATATAACGTAAATAATACCAACAAGAACCTGCCCATTGAGGCATTGTATTGGTTTCTCTTGTACCTTTTACTCCATCGATTTCAACTCGTAACCAATCTTCACAATGTGCTAATGGAGATTCTCCACTATCACTAGGTTTGAAGTTCTTCGTCTCTGGCAATTCTAAAGGAAGTTCATCTATATCTACAGTACGTGTAGTTCCATCTTCCATTTGGATAATTGGAATTGGTTCTCCCCAATAACGTTGTCTAGAGAATAACCAGTCACGTAATTTGTAAGTCGTTTTTGCACATCCGCATGCGTGCTCTTCTAACCAAGCAATCATAGTGTCAATGGCTTCTTGTTTCCCCATTCCATCTAAGAAACCAGAATTGATATGTGTGCCATCTTCTGTGTATGCTTCTTTACTAATATCTCCGCCTTCCAATACTTGAACGATCTCGATATCAAATTTCTTTGCGAATTCATAGTCACGTGTATCGTGCGCTGGAACCGCCATTATAGCTCCTGTTCCATAGCTTGCTAGTACATAATCAGAAATCCAAATTGGCACTTCTTTACCATTGACTGGATTGATCGCATACGCACCTGTAAACACACCTGTTTTATCTTTGTTTAATTCTGTACGTTCCATATCTGATTTGGTAGCACATGCCTTTTTATAAGCATCAATTTCAGCCTTTTGTGATGCTGAAGTAATTTCATCTACATAAGGATGCTCTGGTGACATGACACAATAAGTAGCCCCAAAAAGTGTATCACAACGTGTTGTAAATACAGTGAACTCTTTATTTGTATCTTTGATTTTAAAGTTCACATTTGCACCTTGTGATTTTCCAATCCAATTGATTTGCATTTCTTTTGTAGAAGAAGGCCAATCACATAAATCCAAATCTTCTAGTAAACGTTCTGCATATTCGGTAATCTTTAAAACCCATTGACGCATAGGTTTACGAATAACAGGATATCCTCCACGTTCACTCTTTCCATCGATGACTTCTTCATTCGCAAGTACCGTCCCAAGTTCAGGACACCAGTTTACAGGGATTTCATCCACATATGCCAATCCTTTGTTGTAAAGTTGTAAGAAAATCCACTGTGTCCATTTATAGTAATCTTTATCTGTCGTTGAAATTTCACGGTCCCAATCATAGGAAAAACCCAAAGCTTGAATTTGCTCACGGAAATGATCAACATTCTTCTTTGTAAATTCTGCAGGATGGTTCCCTGTTTGAATCGCAAACTGTTCCGCAGGTAAACCAAACGCATCCCATCCCATTGGATGTAATACATTGTAACCTTGCATACGTTTCATTCTAGAAATGATATCTGTTGCTGTATATCCTTCTGGATGTCCTACATGCAATCCATTTCCACTAGGATATGGAAACATATCCAATACATAACATTTTGGTTTTTCAAAATCCCATGCATCACATGCAAACGTTTTATTGGTTAACCAATAGTTTTGCCATTTTTTCTCAATACTCTTATGTTCGTAACTCATACAATCTCTCCTTTTTCATATAAAAAAACGTCCTCATCTAAGGACGTTATAAGTAACGCGGTACCACCTTAGTTCATCTTTTACAAGATGCCCTTCATTTCTTCTTAACGCGAAGTTACACGGATCAAGTGATCAAGCTCCTTAACGAGTTCCCAAGTTATCTGTATCAGCTTACACCAACCGCTGACTCTCTATGACAGTGCACAAGGTACTACTTTAATTCAATGCTTATCTGCCATTTAGTATATCGAAAATTACGAAAATAGTCAATGATTTCTAAAGAATTCTAGAATCCGCAGCCTATACAACTTTAAATTTTCATAAAAGTTTATTTCTAAAAGAAAAATAAATATATAAATACAGCGAACATTGCTAGCGTAAACAACATACTCTTTTCGATATCTTCGCCTTCTCTTTTTCTTTGCTTAAGTTGCGAAAAGCTAATATATCCATAAATTGCTAAAGCTCCTATTTTGGCATAGACCTGTAAAAAAGGCCATACCATCGATACTATAAAGAGTACAATTATACCTACGATACCAATCATTCTTAATGTATTTTGATTTATTTTCATATCATCACCAACCGCTATAAGGATATCATACCTACTACATATTATCCAATATTTTTACCAAAACTTGATTATAAACACAAAGTTTGACACCCTTTTCATAGCTCATCATTACACAGATATACTTTAGTATATATATGTGCTATAATTTTTATTATTAAAGAATTCATCACGGAGGGAAAAAGATGAAAAAATTACTATGTTTCGTATTATTGGCTGGTTTATGTATTGGTTTAACGGGATGCGGAAGCAAAAACGATGCAGATATCGCAAAAGATGTAGAAAAGAAGATCGAAAGTGCAGGTTGGGAAGTTAAACACAAACCTCAGGAAGGCACAGTTGCACTAGATACCATTCTAATCATCATTGATGATGATTATAACTTTGGTATTTCAAGAGATATTGACAAAAACGAAATTCAAGGAATTAGCTTTTTGCACTCAACTTCCGAAATTTATATGACATCTTATTCATTAAAAGATAAGAAAACAGTCGGTAGTCATTTTAGTTCAGATTCTGTATTAAGTTGCGTTGGCTATGATATTGAAAATGATAAAGTAGATGAAAAAATGGCAACATCTGGTGTATGTGATGCAAAACAAGTCACTGGATTAAAAAATACACTTAAGTCTAGAGATGAGTTCCTAAAGGAAGCTGATATAGAAATAACGGATCTTCAAATTTGGGCAACTGAGTATTATAAAAATATAAAAGAATAGTAAAATCAATCGAGATATAAAAAGAACGCCTCAAGGCGTTCTTTTTACTAGGTTATCGAAAGGAAATCGATATGAATACAAGTAATTGAAATTTGTGTACATTACAATAAAAGGAAGGAATGTAAAGGAATACACACATTTCAGATCAATCATAGCAAGGCCAGTACCATGATTGTAGAAATAAGAACCTTATTCCTGTTATTATAATAACACTATTTATACAAAATGTAAACCCTTCCATTTATTCTTGTGTTCCTTTCTAATACTACAAATATAAAAAAGCTATACTTGCGTATAACTTTTTAAGATCTTATTTGTTTTGGATATAGTCATCCATTGCGGCAGCTGCTTTTTTACCAGCACCCATAGCTAAGATTACGGTTGCTGCACCAGTAACTGCATCTCCTCCAGCAAATACGCCTTCACGAGTTGTTTTACCGTTTTCATCCGCAACGATACATCCTTTACGGTTTGTTTCTAAATTTTCTGTAGTAGAACGGATAAGTGGATTTGGTGAAGTACCAATTGCCATAATCATACACTCTACATCTAGAACAAAATTGCTGTCTTTCATTTCTACAGGACGACGGCGACCACTTTCATCTGGCTCACCTAGTTCCATTTTCACGCATTCCATCCCAGTAACCCATCCTTCTTCATTTCCAAGGACACGTACAGGATTTGTTAATAGATTGAAGATGATTCCCTCTTCCATCGCATGTTCTACTTCTTCTTTACGAGCAGGAAGTTCTTCCATACTACGACGATATACTACCGTAACTTCTTCTACTCCTAAACGTTTTGCACATCTAGCAGCATCCATAGCTACATTTCCTCCACCAACAATAACCGCTCTTTTTGGTCGTTGAATTGGTGTATCTACACCCTCTTTGTAAGCTTTCATAAGATTACAGCGAGTCAAGAATTCATTTGCTGAATATACACCTTTTAAGTTTTCACCTGGCATATTCATGAAATTAGGAAGTCCAGCTCCACTACCGATGAAGATGGATTCATATCCTGCTTCAAATAAATCATCTACAGATTCACTTCTCCCGATCACAACATTTGTTTGTACATCAACACCCATCTTCTTCAAACCTTCGATTTCGTTTTGTACAATTGCTTTTGGTAAACGGAATTCTGGTATTCCATACATCAAAACACCACCTGCTACATGTAGTGCATCAAATACAGATACTTGATATCCTTTTTTCGCAAGATCACCAGCACATGTAAGTCCAGCAGGACCTGCACCAACAACCGCTACCTTATGACCATTGCTAACTGGTTTTGCAGGTGCTTCATTTACGTTTTCACGATACCAATCTGCAACAAAGCGTTCCAAACGACCAATTGCAACTGCTTCCCCTTTTACTCCGCGAACACATTTTTGTTCACATTGTGTCTCTTGTGGGCAAACACGTCCACAAACTGCAGGTAAAGAACTTGTTTCATGGATAATATGATATGCTTTTTCAAAATCTCCATTTTTCACTTCTTCAATAAAGTCAGGAATATTAACAGAAACTGGACAACCACTAATACATGGTTTTGTAGGACAATGTAAACAGCGTTGTGCTTCTTCCATTGCCATTTCTTTTGTATATCCTAATGCAACTTCTTCGAAGTTGTTTCTTCTGATATTAGGATCTTGTACAGGCATTTCTAATTTTTTCAATGACATATTAGGCATCTTAAGCTACCCCCTTATTCATTAGATTACACGCAGAATCACGTTCGTGAGCTTCAAAGTCACGATATGTCGCTCCTCTAGACATTGCTTCATCAAAATCTACTTCATGACCATCGAAATCAGGACCATCTACGCAAGCGAATTTTGTTTCTCCGCCAACAGTTAAACGACATCCTCCACACATTCCGGTTCCATCAATCATGATTGGATTCATACTAACCACTGTCTTAACGTTATATTTTTTAGTAAGAGCACATACAAATTTCATCATGATAAGTGGTCCAATTGCGATCACTTCATCAAACTCTTCACCATTGTTAATCAATTCTTCTAATACATTTGTTACAAGGCCTTTTGTTCCAGTACTTCCATCATCACTTACCAAATAGGCATGTGTACTTACCTTTTTGAATTCATCTTCAAGAATTACTAAATCCTTATTTCTGAATCCCGTGATAACAGTAACTTCTGTTCCATTGTCATGCAATGCTTTTGCTGTTGGGTATGCAATAGCACAACCAACTCCTCCACCAATTACACAAACCTTTTTTAAACCTTCCACATGGGATGGTTTCCCCAAAGGACCAACAAAGTCTAAAATACAATCATTTTCATTCAAGTTGTTCAACAACATAGTTGTTTTTCCAACGATTTGAAAAATAATGGTTATAGTACCATTTTCGCGATCATAATCAGCAATCGTCAATGGAATACGTTCTCCCTCTTCATGTACGCGCAGAATAATAAATTGTCCTGCTTGTGCTTTTTTCGCAACGACAGGTGCTTCCACAACCATTTTCGTTACGGTAGGATTCAAAATCTCTTTCTTAACAATCTTGTACATAGTCTCTCCTTCCTGAAACTTTTTTACATTTTCCTGATGAAAAATCTTCCATCACTGTAATTATTGTACCTTTTTTCATTCTTTTATTCAACAATAACTTGCATTATTTTTGTATCACCTAAATTTTTATTTGGAAGTCCGTTTTTTATAAATTAACTGCAATAAGTATGAAAGGTGTAAGATATAGGTGTGTTTCCTTGTGACACTTTAAAGGAGGTTTACTTATGAAAAACTGGAAA
>NZ_JBSPFA010000051.1:0-9782 GCF_053848885.1 Amedibacillus sp. YH-ame10 | reverse complement strand
TGGAAACCCTCTATCGAAACAAATCTATATAAAATATACTGAACCGCCGTATACGGAACCGTACGTACGGTGGTGTGAGAGGACGATAAATAAAATAATTATTTATCTCCTACTCGATTATATCCGTTATAATTATGAAGTGGAAAGAGGATGGGATATGAGTATAAAACTAATAGCGCTGGATTTAGATGGAACATTATTAACAAAAGAGAAAATAATAGATGAAGAAACAAAGAAGCGTTTGATTGAAGCTTCTCAACGTGGAATTGTCATTGTAATAGCTACGGGACGCGATAAGGGTGGTATTGAGTTTGTGTACAAACCTTTACAGTTAGAGCATATTGGGAATAACTATGTAGCAGGTGTGAATGGACAAATCATTTATGATTTTCATAAGAAAGAATACTTTGTGGATAAAGTCTTTGGTGAACAAGATGCGTATAAAATCAATCGTCTAGCAAAGAAATATAATTTTGAATGTATCAGCTGTTGTGGATATGATCATTATGATTTCATAAGTACACGTTTGAAGATGTTAAAGAAAGTACGTTCTTTATTAGTAGGACATCCTATGGACTATGGATTCAATCAAGGAAAACGTCGTTTCTTATCCATTCATGATACAGAATATAAGATTACACAAGATATCAATAAGTTTGTATTGATTCAAACAGCATCCTTTTTTAAGAAGCATTTGTCTCAAATACGTAAAGATTTAGCAGAATACGATATATTAGAAGTAGGACCTGCTTGGATCGAAGTTATGCCAAAGGGTGTTAGCAAAGCAAGTGCTTTGTTAAGGATTGGAAAAGAGCTAGGCATTACAACGGATGAAATGATGGCTTTTGGAGATGCGGAAAATGATATGGAAATGATACGTACTGTAAAGTATGGAATCGCAATGGGAAATGCCATGGAAAGCTTAAAACGTGTTGCCTTTGATGTAACAGATACCAATGAGAATCAAGGAATTGTAAAAGCACTCGATAAATATCTTACATATGAGAACTAAAAAAGCATTTGAGTGATTTCTTCAAATGCTTTTCTTTTGCTTATAGTGAACGGATAATATCACTGGTATGTGCATCGATAAGGGTGATGACATCCTGTGGATGCATTTTCAATTGTAATCCAATCTTACCTGCACTAAACATAATGTGGGAATATGATAGGCAACTTTCATGAAAAAAGGTACGATATGCTTTTTTCATACCAATAGGAGAACAACCTCCACGTATATAACCAGTTATCTTTTGGATATCTTTCACATGTATCATTTCAATGTGTTTTACACCAGCGACTTTTGCGCCCTTCTTTAAATCTAATTCATATGCAACAGGCACTACAAATACAAGATATTCCTTTGTGTTTGATAGTGTTACCAAGGTCTTAAATACAGTACTAGGATTCTGTTGAAGGATGGATGCCACCTGCATACCATCGACTGCATCCTTTCCATGTGGATAAGATAATACCTCGTAGGAAAGTTTTGCTTTGTCTAAAATGCGCATGGCATTTGTCTTTTCATTGCTCATTTCATCACCTCATATGACAAAATTATAGTACGACTATATCACAGCGTCATCTTTTCTTTTGTGAGTGGAAATGATATAATTCGCTCAGGTGATAGAATGATAAAACTAATAGCAATGGACATGGATGGAACATTATTAACGCAAAATAATGAAATCCTGCCAAAGACAAAAGAAGTCTTAATGGCATTACAGCGTAAAGGGATACGTTTGGTGCTAGCAAGTGGAAGAAGTTATAGTCGACTTATGAAACATGCATTGGAATTAGAAATGGATAGGTATGGTGGCTACCTTGTGGAAATCAACGGGAGTGCCATTTATGATGTTCAACAGGGAAAACGTGAACGATTATCTCAAATGGAAGTACCTCAAATACATGAACTCTTCCATTATTTTATGAAGTGGAATGTAGAAATATTATCACATTTGGATGATGGTATGTACGATTATATGAGCGAAGCTATTTATAAAGAAAAAGCGGAGTATCGTAAGGTACATAATCTTCCAGATGACTTTCCTTGGACACCTGGGCCATTTGAATTGTTGTATGACAATCGTCAAGGGTATCCAAGACATTTTCATATTCAAACACCAGAAGAAATTCAAGAGTGCGCGAACAAAATAAGTGTAACTTATCATGAAGATGTGATAGCGGAAGTTATGGAACAGGCAAGGAAAGATTTAAAAGGCCGATATTGGGTTGGGTTAACCACCCCACGCTGGATTGAAGTCATGCCTTTGGGTGTAAGCAAAGCCCATGGCTTAAAAATCGTTGGAGAGCGTCTTGGTATCAAAGCAGAAGAAATGATGGCTTTTGGAGATGGGGAAAACGATATGGAAATGATTGCTTTTGTAGGGATAGGTGTCGCTATGAAAAATGCATTTGCCGGTCTTAAAGAAATTGCAAAAGAAGTGTGTGAAAGCAACGAAGAAGAAGGCGTTGCGAAAACTTTACAAAGACATTTTGATTTATGAGCATATTCATGTATACGTAGCATACATTGTGATATACTGTTAACGTAAATGGAGGTAGCTTATATGAAAATTATAAATAAAGAGAACTTCGAAGAAACAATCCAACATGGTGTTGTTTTAGTAGATTTTTTTGCGACTTGGTGCGGACCTTGTAAGATGTTAGCACCTGTACTTGAAGATTTATCTAGTGAATTTGCTGGAAAAGTAGAAATTGTGAAAGTAGATGTTGATCAAGATCAAGCATTGGCTATGCAATTTGGTATTATGTCTGTTCCTACTATGATTATTTTCAAAGATGGAAAAGCGGTAAAACAGCTACAAGGTTTTACACCAAAACCACAATTAGCTAGCGAATTAAACGCGGTACTATAAGAGGACATCCATTCTCTTATAGTGTGTATATGTACAATGAAAAAGGCACTCTTGGGGAAAGTGCCTTTTTCTAAGTATTATTATTATTTTGAAAGGGAGAAAGTATGAGTTTATTTTTGGGGGGAATATTCATACTTGGCAAGTATTAGCTACTTGCTGATTACAGTATATAATAATGTTGTCGTTTAAGTTTGTAGAAACCATGGTAAATTATGTGTTTTTCTATATGTTGTAATGTACTTTGTGTGATACAAAGAGGTACAAAAAAAGCACTTGGGGGGAAGTGCCTTTTTTGTAAAACTAATTATAAATTATTGAAAGGGAAGAAGTATGAACGAATTCTTACATTAAGAATTCTCATACCAGCAAGTATTCTCTTGCTGAACAAAGTATACAAAATGTATACGGTAGTATAATGTATTATTTATGTTAAATTGTGTGATGCATAGAGAAGTTTACATGCTATAATATAGGAACGAGGTGTCCTTATGAAAATACTTAATTTAATAGAATCTGAAGTTTTAAAACAAGCACAAGTAACCTTTGCGGATAAGTTTGTGGAACTAACACAAACGGATTTCTTCTTGGATGATATAGAAAAAGGTGAAATACATATAGATGGGATCGATTACCCTTTGTATATAAATACACATTATGTATACGAAGATCATTTGGTCAACAACAATAAAACAAGATATAAAGTGCATATAACATGTGTGTTGGTGAAAGAAAGCCCATATGAAGTCATCTATGATAGTCGAGGAAAATATTATGTAGCGTATGAAGAGGATGGTATTCAATTCGTTCTTTATGAAGACTTTCAAAAAGCAATCCAGCCTTTTATTCATGAAAAAGAAGCACAATAACAATATTTCGACAGGTTTCGTATAGAAAGTTTTCTATGATAACTATGGCAATATATAGATAAACACTATCCCTGTATCTGTATAGACGCTCATGAATCCCTATGATCTAATAAATAAAGTCCTCTTGTGGGGCTTTATTTATTATGTGTTGATATATTTTTCATTTTCTACTTATAAAAATAAATAAATTGACGAAGATATGAACGTGTGGTAAACTTACTAAGTTATTTATGAAGCTTTACTTGTCATATATATAGAAAGAAGGTAGCAATGACAAAATTTAATGAATTAAACATCAGCAGCGAGATTATGAAGGCTGTTGAGGAGATGGGATATGAAAATGCAACCGACATTCAGGCACAGTCCATTCCATGTATTATGGATGGCAAAGATGTTCTGGGTCGTTCCAATACAGGAACAGGTAAGACAGCGGCATTTGGTATCCCGGCAATCGAAAAAGTTTGCGTGGGTAATAAAAACCCGAATGCTCTGATTATTTGTCCAACTAGAGAATTAGTTACACAAGTAGCAACTGAATTAAGAAAGTTTTCCAAATATAAAGAGGGCGTTAAAATCGTTCCTATTTATGGAGGACAACCAATTGATCGCCAAATCCAATTATTGAAAAGAGGATGTGGGATTGTTGTAGGTACACCAGGAAGAATCATGGATCATTTAAATCGTAAGACATTAAAACTTGCGGATACAAAAATGGTAATCCTAGATGAAGCCGATGAAATGTTAAACATGGGATTTAAAGAAGATATTGAAGAAATCTTAAGTTCTATGCCAGAAGGTAACCAACATCAAACCATTCTGTTCTCTGCAACATGGCCAGAGGCAATCTTAAGAATTACAAAACAGTTTCAAAATGATCCTGTTATGGTGGAAATCAAATCTGCACAGCGTACAATCGATACTGTAGAACAGGTGTATTATGAAACACCACGTGGAAAGAAGAACAATGCATTACGCGTTCTTTTAAATCATTATGATCCAGAACTTTGTATGATCTTCTGTAATACAAAGAGAATGGTAGATGAATTAAGCACGGAATTAAACAATCACGATATCAAAGCATTATCTCTTCATGGAGATATGAAACAAGAATTCCGTACAAGAGTAATGGAACAATTCCGTTCTGGAAAATTCCAAATCTTAATCGCAACAGATGTTGCGGCTCGTGGAATCGATGTAGATGATATTGATTTGGTTGTAAACTTTGATATTCCTCAAGACAATGAGTACTATATTCATCGTGTAGGAAGAACGGGTAGAGCAGGTAAAAAAGGTGTTGCCGTTACTTTAATCAGTGGTGGTAAACAACGTAATGCAATCCGTGATATCATTCGTTATACAAAAACAAATATTGCTCGTCATGCACTTCCAACATCAGCACAACTGATGGCCGCAAACCGCAATGCCTACATAGAGTCTGTAAAATTGGCTTGTAATGAAGGTATTACAGAAGAAAGCATGGAAATTGCAAATGAATTGATTGCGGAAGGAATTGCAGTAGAAAATATTTTATCTGCTTTAATTTCTATGGCATACAAGAATGAAATTATTGATATTGAAGAAGAAGAAAATGCAAAACGTTACGCTTCTGACTTCGATGCAGTTACATTAAAATTCAGCATTGGTCGCTCACATGGTGTAAAACCTGGTAATATCGTAGCCGCAATTGCAGAAGAAACTAGTCTAACAAGCAAAGCAATCGGTCGTATTGATGTACGTCCTGGCTTTACCTTAGTAGATATTGAAGCGAATAAAGTGGATGCTGTCTTAACAGGTATGCAAAGAAGCCATATTCGTGGACAAGAAGTAATGGTTGAAATCGATAGCGCTCCAAAACGTAGATCATCTGGCGGAGATCGTGGTGATCGTCCAAGAGGGGATCGTCCAAGAGGAGATCGTTCTAGAGGAGATCGCAATAGCGGTGGAGAACGTCGTCGTTCAAAAGACGATGGTAAGAGTCGTGGAAGTGCTCCTGCGAAAGAGAAATCTTCTCGTCGTAGTGGAAACCATGACAAAAGCGTTCGCAAATCAAAAACGAAAACGAAGTAAATGAAAAAGGATTCCTCGGAATCCTTTTTGTTTATTATTTCATGACAACGGTTCGATGTGGATAAGGGAAACTAATGCCTTCTTGATCGAAGCGTTTTTTTATGGAGATACGCAAATCTGATAACATGGCAAATCCTTCCGCGTTATTCTTTGAATAAATCGTCGTACGTAACTGTAATCCAGATTCATTAAAGTCAATGACACGTACAATGACAGGAGGGATGCAGTTCGCAATATCCTCTGGAGTTCTTGCGTCTTGATAATTTGGATGTCGCATCACTTCTTCTTGTATGATACACATTGCTTTATCCAAATCACTTTCATAACCAATTTCCAACATAAGAAAGTTACCTTTCGCATTCCCACTGCGACTCACATTTTCCAAGACAGCTTTGTTCATGACACTGTTAGGAATAATGATACGCGTATTCTCATAGGTTTTAATGACGGTATCTCGCAATGATATATCTGCGACATATCCTTCATATTCTCCATTGTTTACTTTTACCAAGTCCCCGATACGAAATGGCTTGAATGTAGAAATTAGTAATCCATTGACCATATTACCCAATGCTTCTTGAGCCGCTAAACCAAATACAACAGCTAAAATACCAGCACTCCCCCATATCTTACTGAGTACAGATTCAAAAGGTTTTAATAAGGATAGACAAGCATATATAGCAATCGTATAAAGTACGATTTTTACCAGACGAAGAATAAATTTCTCATTTGCCAATTGTTTTGTCTTAATGATACGAGATAAAATACGTATCAATATATACGTAGAACAAAGAAAGATAAGCATTATGATTATGGTGCCTAATAGACCATAATTAAAGAATGTACCTTTTCCAATATCGTTGATGGTTTTTAATAATGCAAGCATGGTATCACTGCCTTTCTTATGTTGTTTATTATACATGGAAATAAACAAAATATATAGGCTAAATAAGTGGAATTGTGTGATATTGTTGAATATAAATTATTTTTAGATATAATAATTTTAGATAAGAAGGTGCCTATGTGAATGTAAGAAGCAAGATACTGAAAATCAGGAATTTACCAACCAGTGGACATAAGATTGCACAGATCAAAGCGAAGCCATACGGCTTTATTCTTTTATTTTTATGCTTTGGAATTGCGCTTCTATGTACACGCTTCTTTATTGTTGGCATTATTATATCCGTCATTTTTTGTTACTACCTACTCTTTGTAAAAGATATGTTATTGATCGATTTCTATGATACACACGCTGTCTTTTATTTGAACAATGGAAATGATGAATGTTTCTTATTGTTTTGGGAAGATATTTATCATTGGGAAATCACAAGTACACGTAAAGATTTAGATGTACTTAATATTATCTTAAAAAACAACCAAACTTATCAATTGAAATGTTTAGGTAGAAAAAAGATTGAACAATACTTTGCACAATATGCAGATGAGGCATGTCAAAAAACGAGTAATGAGCAGCACGCTTTATGAGAGGTGCTGCTTTCTTCTTGTGGGGTGTTATGTTATAATCAAACATGTTAAAAAAAAGGAGATTTTATTTATGGAACTATTACGAGTTGTATTTTTTCATACAAAAGATATATTGAAAGGAAGAGGGTTAAAAATCTTTCTAGCGTTGTTTGGAGTATCTCTTAGCATTATGTTATACATGGAAGGGTTACAACTTGCTATGGATGTAAGTGGGTCTACGTATTCTATCGTATCCTTCTTCCTGTCTTTATTGAATATACTGGCAAATTATATCGTAATGTTTTTATTTATTAAGGCAGTACGTAATGAACCCTTTCGCTTCGCGGATATCCGCTTTGGGATATCTAGGATTGGACTCTTTATTGCTATGGGTTTACTTTTAAGCATATTACAAATACTAGTGAATGTGTTATGTGCATTCTTAGGAAGTATTACATTTTTATATCTGATTCTGTATACCCTTGTATATGCATTCTTTATGGCTTGGAATGCGTTGATTGCATATGGGATTTATGATAGAGGAAAATTTGGACAAGTATTGAGCGTGAGTGTACAAGTTATGAAAGACCATATTGGAGAAGTGTTTATGGCTGCCTTATGTTTGATGATTTGGTATTTGTTAGGACAATCATTTGTACCTAGACTTACCGATATGATATTAAGTGATAGTCTTTATGCAGGTGCGATTTTACCAGGTCTTATTGTAGGGGCTAATATCAGTGTAACTTCTGCGATTTTAATTACACTTGTAAATCTAGTATATTATTCAGGTTTATACGCTTGTTGTTTACCACTTTATACGTATTTAGCAAAACTATACAATGATGATACGACCATTCCACAAGGATCTACTACGAAAGCATTCTAAGGGTTGAGGTTGGATATGAAGGTTACTATCAAACAATTGCACAATGAACAAGAAGAAGCTTATATCTTTTGTTTAAAGGAACTGGTACGAGAACACAATCCCTTTACATTCTTGACACTAAACGATGATCAAGAAGACCATGTAAAAGAGTGGATTCATAAACATAGTGTACACACTCTTTATAAACATGATTTTCCTCATATGACGTATTGGGTTTTATTGGATAATCAGCCGATTGGTATCGCGACCTTAAAGAAGGAACTTTCACAAGCTTTATATGCAGATAGTGGACACATCGGTATTTGCATTATGCAAAATTTTCGTAAACAAGGATATGCGACCCTTGCATTACAAGCGTTGATACAAGAAGCACATACGCAATATCACATGGAAGATATCTTACTTTGTTGTGAATATAACAATGACGCTAGCAGAAAACTGTGTGAGCGAGTAGGTGGTATCATTAAACATGAAGATAGCTTTGTACATTATTGGATTAGCCAACATATCCAAAGCATTCAAGATTTATAAATGAAGAGGTAACTATGAAAACAATACATGAATTTATCAATTTCACAAATCTAAAAGGAAATCGTATAAAATTAACGCTTATGTTAATCATACCATCCTTGTTATATAGCTTAGCATTATCTTTTTTTAATACCATAGTGTATATCAGTGCATTCTCTAACTACTATTACTTTGCGTTGTACGTGTTTGTGTTAGGGACTTCCTTTATATACTTGATTCTATTATTTCAATTCATTCATAAGAAAAGGGATATAGAGATACCACATTCTATGAAACCATATGTACTTCCATACTTTTTCTTACAAAGTGTATTCTTTCTAATTATGATAGGAAGTGCATGGGGCTCTATGGCTCTTTTACAATACGCATCCTCTTTAACTTCTGTAATGAGCGTGGTTTGTACACTCTTGGCTATATTCTATATTCCTGTTCAGACCTTTTCCTTTTTCTATCTTTTTGATGGAGAGAAAAATCCATTCGTTATCCTTTGGAAAGCTACAAAGAAAGTATTAAAACATTATCAGTTCTGCTTTTATGCTTTGTTGACATTGGCACTTGTTGCGATATTTTATAATTTGATAATGGATGTCTTCTTTGGGATAGGAAGTAATTCTGTGCCTATGCTAATTGTGCATGATATTATGATTAGTTCTAATCCGTTTGCATTTGCGGGGACGTATGTTGCGTTTGCCTTTGAAAATATTAAGATGTGGGGACCAGTTTTGGTAAGTGTTATCTATGGTGTTCTTATGTGTAGTGTTTTGGTATATTATTATATGGGAATGTTATGTGCATACGATGAGGATATCAAAATCTAACCTATGACATAGTATGGTGTAGGTGATGACATGGAAGTGCGAGGTGCACCTATTTCCTTTATGATTATGGTAGAACAACATTCCATCTGCATTTGTATGAAGTTTATTCATCGTGAAGATGAGAAAGAAATCGATATTTATTTGGAGAGGCTGTAACGAATAAGAAACAGCCATAACATAAAAAAACACGTCAATCTCATAAGAGGAAGACGTGTTTTTTTGGTATAATTTAACTATGGAAAACAACAATGTGTTAGAGTTAAATTAT
>NZ_JBSPFA010000050.1:0-12098 GCF_053848885.1 Amedibacillus sp. YH-ame10 | reverse complement strand
GTGACATATTACAATATATTACGATATATAATTACAACAAATTTGACAAAATTTATACAAAAAAAGCCTTTGCTTATAGGCTATATACAAATTTATTTGAATTTTAGCTGTCAAACTCCCGTGTATGAATATTTATAGAAATCGAAACAAAAATGAAAAAAATTTGGTAATATTTAGTAATTTTTTCAAAAATATGATATATTAGTATCGATATGCATGATATGCTGAAAGAAGGTCCCTGATGGTAAGAAAAATAGGAATTGATTTAGGTACGACAAACCTGTTGATTTGTGTTGATAATAAAGGAGTCATCGTCAATGAGCCATCCATTATTACAGTGGATGCATCAAGCAAAAAATGTATTGCAGCTGGAATAGATGCACGCGATATGTTAGGACGTACTCCTAAGAATATGATTTGTATTCGTCCTTTAAAAGATGGAGTAGTTGCGGATTTTGAGGCAACTGATATGATGTTGAATTATTTTTTAAAGAAATGTGATTTGAAAGGCATGTTTAAGAAAAATGTAATCTTAATCTGTCATCCAACAAAAATTACATCCGTGGAAAAAAATGCAATACGAGATTGCGCGTATCGTGCAGGTGCTAAGAAAGTATATTTGGAAGAAGAACCAAAAGTTTCTGCAGTAGGTGCTGGTCTTGATATTGGAAAAGCAAGTGGAAACATGGTATTGGATATGGGTGGAGGAACAACGGATATCGCAGTATTGTCCTTAGGAGATATCGTTTGTTCAACATCCATTAAAACAGCAGGAAATCGTTTGACTTCTGACATAATCGAAGGAGTTCGTGTACTCAAAAAAATGTACATCGGAGAACAAACAGCAGATGAAATTAAGAAGACAGTTGGGGATGCACTGATTGCGAAAAAACCAATTACTATGATGATTTCTGGGCGTGATGTAGAATCAGGTTTGCCTCATTCTATTGAAATCAATAGCAATGAAGTAGAAGGATTTATACGTGGAAGTTTACAAGAAATTGTACATGCCACAAAAACAATTCTAGAAGTCACTCCTCCTGAGTTGGCTGCAGATATTGTACTTCATGGATTGGTGTTAACTGGTGGAGGAGCCTTATTGAAAAATTTGGATCAACTCCTTAGAAATGAATTAAAAATACCTGTGTATGTTGCGGATAATGCATTGAATTGCGTTATTGATGGCTGTAACATCATGTTGAAAAACCTATAATAAAATAAGTATCTCTAGAATTTATTGGAGATACTTTTCTTTTTGCTTTTCTGCTAATGTAATGATCACAAGTGATGACAAAATCACCATACATCCGATGATATTTAAGAAAGTGATACGATTATGTAATAACAAAACACCAGCTATAATAGATGTGATTGGTTCAAATAGACAAAATAAGGAAGCAGTAGAAGGACCAAGTTCTCGTATTCCAAGTTGTAAGAGTACAACACCAAGGAAGGAAGATACAATGCTTAATAAGATAAGGATAAAATAGGCTTGCATAGGAAGTTGAAGTGTAATAGATGGTACAAAGATATGATACGCAACCGTTTCAAACACTGTGAACAATGCCATGTAGAAGGAAATCAAATATGGATTTTGTTTCGTTAAATGTTTCTTTGAGAGTTGTACCATATAAAATGCATACGCAACTGCAGAAGTAATTGCTAGACAAATCCCCAGTAAACTTCCTGTTTCCTTTGTATCAAAGAAACAAAGCGTACCAATTGCAGCCAGTATGAGTGCGAACACTTTGCTGCGTCCTAGTGTTTCCTGATATACAAGATAGCACAATAATGAAACGCATAAAGGATAGAGGAAATGTAGTGTAGTCGCCATTCCAACATCAATGTATTGGTAGGATGTAAACAACAAGATTGTAGTAAGTCCACTACCAAAAATCGCAATGATAGCTGTATGTTTCAAATCTTGTCTTTGTATATGGAGAGAGATTTTCTGTGATTTCATAAGTACATATAGGATAGGTAGAACGAAAAGTGAACGAAAGAAAACAATGGTGATGGAACTAATGCCATAGGCATATACCCAAGATGCTAATATTGGTGTAATCCCAAATAATATCGCTGATATAACTGTGTAAATAATTCCCTTAGTACGCATGTAAAATCTCCCTTGTGAAAGTTATTATATACCATAAAAGAAATTGTGAAAAGTCTTCTTTTCTAGGAAAGAAATTGAGATGACTATACACCAAATTGGTAATGTAAAAAAATAAAAGATATTTTAAGTGATTCGTATTGTAATTCGTTTTAATCTGTGCTATTTTTATTCACGTAGGCGTAATTCATAAGGGGGCCTAAAGTGGGTGTTTCATTTATTTTTACAAAATATAATGAGGAGGAGAGAACATGGAACGTGTTTTGAAGAGTTATTGTTTGGCTGACAGTAATATCATAGACACAAAGAAGTTGTTTTTATGTTCAAAACGTTTTGGTGTATGGAAAAATTAGAGTACGTAGGTCCTTATATTTCTTATACCATCCAAAATAAAAAAATGTTACCTAGTGTTGTTTGTTCGTACGCAGGTATATCTTACATGGAATTGAATAATATCCAAAATGGAAGATTTGAAGCGCATCCGAATACATTAAAGAAAATCTGTGATTATATCGGTATTGATTTTATATCTTTGTTTAAAAAGCAGGAGAAATACAGAAAATTATTAGATGATGCTTTTCATGTGCTTACATATGATATCATAGATGAACAGAAACAACTTATGAAGAAATTGGATGGTGTTGATTTTGAACATTCGATTTTATTTCCTGAGTATTTGTTAATAAAAATTATGTATCTTGGAATGAATGATCCCTTAAGTGAAGAGTATGAACATTTATTGGAAGATTTATCGCTTTTTGTGAATGTGTTGAGTCCGGACTATAAGGGGCTATACTATATTTATAAAGGAATTTATTTTAGAGAAAGAGAGCTTTATGATAAATGTGAACAATTCTTTTTGATAGCTGATAAAATATCTCCATTTTCCTACCGTGAATTGTTGTATCAGCATTTTGGTTGTCTTTGTTATTATCAAAATCGATATGTAGAATCTCTAGATTACTACAATAAAGCATTTGAACTTTATGAAAAGAAGTGGAATATTAATCGCATGCTTTATACAATATGTTCAATAGGTTTTACGTATATTGGTATGCGCTGTTTTGAACTTGCGGAAAAACAGCTTCTGAAAACTTTAAAATTAGCTCAACAATACAAGAATGATTATGTAATATATAACTGTTACTTTAATCTATGTTATACACGTTTTTTGATGCGTGATTATGAAGGATGCGTTCGTTATGGCTTGAAAGTGCAAAGTTCCAATGAATTTTCACCACAACTGTATTTATTTCTTGCCTATTCATATGCAAAGCTTGAGAATTTTGGAGAAGCGGGATTATGGGCAGGTAGAAGAGAACAGATGGATCCAAACAGCTTTTGTCACAAAGCTTTACTATATGTAAAGAAAATATTTGATCGACAAGAAGATGATACGGAATATTTAGAAATGCTATATAGGGAACTTCCTGGAGATTTAAAAGAAATGAAAATCCTCCTATTGGAAGATCTTTCCAACATTTATCATGAAGTAGGAAATTTTGAAGATGAAAATAAAATGTTACGTGAAATCATACGTATTATGCTGTAATAATCATGGTCTAAGGCTATGATTTTTTTTTAGTGCTTCTACTTTAAAAATTATTACAAAACTTTAAGGATTATAAGAGGAATGTAAGGCCTTTATACCTTTACATCCCTCATTTTGTAAGGTATCATATAAGTGGTTATTTAGAAAGAGTTGAACTATGAAAAAATTATATCGTTATTTTAAATTTTATATAAAAACGACCTTCAGAAATATAACACGTCATCTAGGATTGACGTTTTCAGCGTCTGTTGCAGTATCCATTACATTGATTCTTATATCTGTTTTTTCACTCATTAGTGCAAATCTAACAAATATGACGTTCCATATCGAAGATCAAGTAACAATACGAGTTTCTATCGATAATATTGTGAAGGATGATGCTATTACACAACTACAAAATACGATCGAAAGTATAGAAAATGTCAAAAGTGTCACGTATTCTAGTGGACAGGATGAACTGAATGCCTATAAAGAAGAATACCAAGGAGAAAACAGTTTGTTTTCGATGTATGATGGAGAGAATAGTCCTGTTCGTGATGCGTTTATCGTAGAAGTAAATGAACCAAGTAAGATTGAAAATGTAACGAAGTCAATTAAAAATACGGATGGAGTATTCTCCGCAGAATATGGTGGAAGCTCAACTCAAGATTTATTAGCTGGTGCAAAAATGGTGAGAGATGGAAGTATTGTGTTCATTGTGTTCTTAATCCTAATTGCAGTGTTCTTAATATCAAATAAAATTAAAATGTCTATTTATACAAGAAAAAATGAGATTGCAATCATGCGTTTTGTTGGGACAAGTAATTGGAGTGTCAAGTTTCCAATGATGTTAGAAGGTATGTGTATTGGTTTCTTTGGAGCGGTTGTTCCAACAATCCTTACCATTGCTGGGTATCAATATTTATATTCATTAACAAAGGGTGAAATGATGTCGACAATGATTCAGCTGTCTCCAGTATATCCATTGACAATACAAATCTCTTTATTAATGATTGGAATTGGAGTGCTGGTCGGATTCTTTGGTGGATTTTTATCTACTACACGTTATTTACGTTGGAAGCGTTAGAAAGGAGCGAGGGATTATGAGAAAGAAAAGTATAGCGTTTGTTCTTGTGGGTTCCATGTTGGTTGGGAATCTAAATTTAATATTTGCCCAAGGCTTTGAGGGGCGCGAAGATCAAATGAATAAGAAATGCGCAGTTGTTACAGATAAAGCAACATTAAATGAATGTATTCAATATAAAGAATACTTACAGAATAAATCGAAAGATTTAGATAATCAAATCAGTGATATTAAAAACCAAGCGAATGATTTACAAGGTGATATCAATAAAATGTCGAGTGCCATTACCGAAAACAACAGTGTAATTCGTGACTATAATGGCCAGATTTCTTCTATTCAAGCGATTATTGATTCAACACAAGCCAATATTGATGAACTTAATACTCAAATTGAAAAGAAACAAGCAGATATTTCAAAGCGTGATGAATTGATGAGAAAGCGTTTAGTGGAGATGCAAGCATATGTAGGCAGTAATAATTATATAGACTTCATTATGGGATCTACTGGATTTTCAGATTTATTAAGAAGAACACAAATTGTTGGGGAATTGAATAGTTATGAAAATGATCAAATCAAAGCAATCCAACAAGAAAAACAGAAACTTAATGAAGATAAAGAAACGGTGGAGGTTCAAAAAGGGCTTTTAGAAATACAGGTTCAAGACATTGACAATAAGAAAAAAATCGCGGAAGCATTAAATGAATCTAATAAATCTTTAATTGCGAGCTATCAAAATAAACAAGCGGATTTAAACGCTGCTGCAATCGAAAGAGAAATGCTTTCTTCTTCTATCAAGTCTTCTCTTCCAACCATTAGTACAACTATTCCACCAGAACTTGGTGGCGGAGGTGGTAACAACTCTGGAAGTGGTAATGGAAATGGTGGCGGCAATGGAAATGAATCTGAAGGTGGGAATGAGAATGGTGGAAACACAGGTGAAGGAGATAACGGAGGCAATACAGGTGAAGGAGATAACGGAGGTAATTCAGGTGGAGATACCGGTTCAGGGTTAAGTTCTTATCTTATGAGCCCTATGTCTAGAAATACTTGGAACTATTACTATGGAACTTGGCAGTATCCTGGAGGCGGTCTTCATCTTGGTATGGATATGAGCACCGGAACAACGACAAGGATTCCAATAGTAGCACCTGCGGCAGGAATCGTTTTAACAACGTATAGCGGTTGTGCTGAATATGGAAGCTTAGGTAGTACTTGTGGTCTTGCATGGGCTGGAAACGCCGTATTGATGGCAGTACAGTTGTCTAATGGACAATCCTATGTCATTGGTATGTATCACATGTATGCGCCAAGTGTAAGCCCTGGACAAATCGTTACACAAGGTCAACAAATTGGATTATCAGGAAGTTCTGGGAACAGTGGAGGTCCACACTGTCATATAGAAATGACAAGTATGGGAAATATGTCCTTACAGGAAATTGTAAATACATGGAATGCAAATAAAGATGTGTCCTTTGGTTTAGGATGGACATACGCAAATGCCTGTGGAAGTGCACCTTGTCGTGTACGACCGGAAAATTACTTCCTATAAAATACATATAAGGTAAGTCATGGAAACATGGCTTTTCTTTTGTATCCAACATAGAGAGTATGGTATAATTTCGCTATGATAAAACAACATGATAAACAACTATTTACAACACAATTGCTAGCGTGGTACAAACAACATGCTAGAATTTTACCTTGGAGAGAAGACAATAGTGCCTATCGTGTCTGGGTAAGTGAAATTATGCTTCAACAAACTCGGGTAGAAGCAGTAAAACCATACTTTGAAAGATTTTTATCTGCCCTACCAACACTACAAGATTTAGCCTGCGCAGGTGATGATGAACTCGCAAAGTTATGGGAAGGTCTTGGATATTACAATCGCGTTCGTAATATGAAAAAGTGTGCTCAACGTTGTGTAGAAGAGTTCGATGGACAACTTCCAAACACATCTACATTGTTAAAAACATTGCCAGGTATTGGTGATTATACGGCTGGTGCAGTAGCTTCCATTGCCTATGGAGAAAATATTCCTGCAGTGGATGGAAATGTATTAAGAGTATTTACAAGAGTCTTGGTTTGTGAAGATGATATCCTAAAAGAAACAACAAAAAAGAAATTTCAGAATATTATACAAGACTATATGCCTGAGGGAAGAAGTGCAGATTTCAATCAAGCGTTGATGGAATTAGGTGCGTTAATCTGTGTTCCTAATGCCGCTCCTCGCTGTAATATCTGCCCTGTTAGTGATCAGTGTCTAGGATATCAAAGTGGACAAGCGCAACGCCTTCCAAACAAGACACAAAAGAAGAAAAGAAAAATCGAACAAAAAACAATTCTCGTACTAGTGAATGGTGAACATATTTACTTACAACAACGACCCAAAGAAGGATTACTCGCAAATCTTTATGAATTTATGAATTACGAAGGCTTTTTGAAAAAGAAAGACCTACAAGAACATATAAAAGGAATTAAAAAAATTACAAAATTACCAAATGCAAAACATATCTTTTCTCATATTGAATGGCATATGCACGGCTTTTTCGTAGAGGTAGAGCATATGAGCCAAGAAGGTATTTGGTGTACAATGGAAGATATTAATCATCAATACGCCATTCCTACGGCTTATAAAGTATATCGAGAGGCTCTTGTAGAATGGTACAAGGAGAAATGAGTATGGATTTAATTGAACAACTAAAAGCATATGTTCCCTATAATGAACAAGAAGAAGCTGATCGCAAAGTAATGTTAGAATATCTACATGACTTTCAAAATGTTTACGAAAGAGAAAATCACTATGGGCATATCACATGCTCACCTTGGATTGTCAACAAAACCAACACCAAAGTCTTAATGATTTATCATAACATTTATGATTCATGGGGATGGTGTGGAGGACATTGTGATGGTGATAAGGATGTAATGAATGTTGCTTTGAAAGAGGGAATGGAAGAAACAGGATTAAAAAAATTAATCCCACTACAAAGCAGTATATTTTCCATAGAGATATTGCCAGTTCCACCGCATAAGAAAAAGGGAAACTTCATCTCTTCTCATGTTCACTTAAACGTTACGTTTCTGTGTGTTGCGGATGAAGAAAGCGTCTTGCGTATCAAAGCGGATGAGAACAGCGGTGTTCAATGGGTTGAACTTTCTCAAATCAATCAGATAGTAAGAGAAGAAGATATGAAACCAGTCTATCAAAAGCTTGTAGAGAAAAGCATAGCGTTCTTCAAAGATTAAAACGAACATAGTTAGCTATGTTTTTTTTAGGCAAAAATCTTCACAACTACATATTTTATGCATATTGTATAGAGAAATGCGGGGTTAAATAATGAATATAAAAGTCATGAAATTTGGAGGAACTTCCCTTAGAAATGAGAAAACCAGAAAGCATGTATATCGTCATATATTAAAGAATATTGTAAACCATAAAGTCGTAGTGGTTGTATCTGCTATGGGAAGATATCCAGATACGTACGCAACGGATACTTTATTGTCTTTAGGAAGTGAATACCTAAGTAAAGAAGAACGTGCTAGATTGGTTTCCATGGGCGAACAAATCTCAGCATTAAAAGTTTGTAGTGAATTGTTGGAGCTAGGAATAAGAGCCTTTGCGCTTCCTTTTTTTAGTTGTGGTATCTTAACCGATGAAAACTATGAGTACGCAAAGGTGTTAAAACTAGATAACAAAGAAATTAAACATAAGCTACAAGAATATGATGTCATCGTAGTAAGTGGTTTTATAGGTATCTCTTATCATGGTAATGTAACCACGCTTGGAAGAGGTGGAAGTGATTATAGTGCAGCATTATTCGCAGATATGCTTGATTTAAAAGAAGTAGAAATCTATACGGATGTAGATGGAGTATACAACGTAGATCCCAAATTAGAAGATTGCGCAATTAAGTATGATGTATTAAGCTATGATGAAATGTTAAATATGAAATCTAGAGTTCTACATGATCGTTGTGTTAATTACGCAAAGGAACATCAAATAAAAATTTATTTAAAGGGAACATTTTCCAATGGAGAAGGCACATTGATTCAAAATCAGAATTAAGAAAAATGTGCGTTTTATAAACTGATAAATGTGCTATAATAACAACGAGGTGATTCCTATGAAAAATATAATTTTAGTTAGAAATCTAAAAGACAAAGAAAGCGCAAAAAAAATCGAAAGTGCACTGTCTGAAACAAGAACAGATTTCGAAATTGATTTAGAAAGACAGTGTGTTGTAATAGAAGGCAACTCCGATATGGTATCAATCGCAAGGAAAGTTATCACAGATTTAGGATTCTTATTATTGTAAACCCAAACAGCTCAGGCTGTTTTTTTCTTTATCTAATGTGTTCATCTTTGAACAATAAGATATTTATGAAGGCGGACGCCCCAAAGATAAAAGCATATATTTTTTCAATCCATAGTTTACTATGAAGAAAATCATATAGGATATCAAACCCTAGTAGTACATGAAAAGCATAATTGATACTGCATATAATTGTTAATACTAAACAGAATTTTTGTAACTTACTCATTTTCATCACCTGCTATAATCTATGAAATTGAAATGGATTTATGAATGATTTGTCAGGGTACAGCATAAATTAGGATGAGATGAAGGGAGATACCTATGAAGACAAAGATTATTGCAGGAATTGGAATTGCAGTATTGGTGATTGGTCTTTTGTTTGCGATAAAACCAAAATCATTCGATAAGCAATTCGATAAGAAAATGTCAAATATGAATTCATACATCCTGTCTGGCAATATGGAAATTACGAAAGGAGAAGATGTAAAGACTTACGCAGTAGAAGTTGGATACAAAAAAGACGACAAAGATTTATTCAAAGTAACAATTACCGATAAAGAATTAAACCAACAACAAATTATCCTACGTAACAAAAGTGGTGTCTATGTAATAACACCTAGTTTAAATCAGATATTTAAGTTTGAGGGAGATTGGCCAATGAATTCTCCCAAGCCTTATCTGTTACAATCCATCGCATCAATTGTAAAACAAAAAAATGCGAACATAAAGAAGGAAAGTGATGGATATCTTGTGAGTAGTAAAGTAAGCTATCCAAATAATAAGGATTATGATCATGAAGAGATCATGTTTGATAAAGATGCAAAAGTAAAATGGCTTCAAATTTATAATAAAGATAATAGTGCACAGTTAAAGATTGTATTCACAAAATCGGATTATGATGCGACTATCAAAGATGAATACTTTAAAGCCCCAACAACCATTGAAAAGAGCGCATCATCATCCGCAATTAATGAAGCGGATTTGCCTTTATATCCAGTTATGGTATACAACTCAACCTTAACGAATACATCCACAATGGATATCAATGGAAGTGTGAAGCATGTGCTAGAGTATACAGGTGATAAAAATTTTACAGTGGTTGAGATGAAGCGAACAAGTGCAGAGGAAACACAAACTGTTATTATGCCAGGTAAAATGATAGATGCTCTTGATGTCGTAGGGTTTTATGATGGAAATCATATGAGTGTAATCTATGATAATGTTGAATTCACTGTATTTTCAGAAGATCTAGGTCCTGATGAAATGATGGAAGTAATCAATAGCATGCAGGTTGCTGTGATGAAATAATGATAAGAAGAGGAGATGTATACTATGCAGATTTATCTCCAGTTGTAGGCAGTGAACAAGGGGGAGTAAGACCTGTTGTAGTCATACAGAATGACAAAGGGAATCGGTATTCAAAAACAGTGATAATAGCTCCAATATCTAAGAAGATGAGCAAGCCACCCATTCCAACTCATGTGATATTCAGTGATCATTCATTAAGCTATGTATCTATGATCTTATGTGAACAACTTCGTACAATAGATAAAAAAAGATTAGGTCAATGGATCTGTACATTAGATGAAGAAACCATCAAAAAAATCAACCACGCTATACGTGTAAGTTTAGATATTTAGGAAGTGCAAATAACGCACTTCTTTTCTATTATAAAAAATTTTAAAAAACGAAAATAAGGACTTGTCAATATATGCGAAACATGGTATTATATACAGGCACTATGATGAAAATAGTCAAAATGGTCCAGTGGTGTAGTGGTTAACATGCCTCCCTGTCACGGAGGAGATCGTGGGTTCGAGTCCCATCTGGACCGCCATTTTGAATTTTACATTTTTTGGTCCAGTGGTGTAGTGGTTAACATGCCTCCCTGTCACGGAGGAGATCGTGGGTTCGAGTCCCATCTGGACCGCCATTTGCAGATGTAGTTCAATGGTAGAACACAGCCTTGCCAAGGCTGATACGGGGGTTCAATTCCCCTCATCTGCTCCAGTAAAAACCTCGTACACTCATAATTGAGTGCATTTTTTATATATAAGGGCATGAAAGCTATGTATCTTAAGGGTATAAGGGTGTTCATGTCTTTTTTGTATGTAGGAGGAACGAGGATTGAAATTATTATGAGTATAACTTTTGATGATAAGAAAGTGTCAAATAATAATATGGCTATTAGATTTAAAACAAGGTATAATGTACTTATAAATTAGAATTTGTGGGGTGATTATATCAAAAATTCGGCTAATGTCATCACATGTTCGCGTATTGTATTTGCAATTCTAATAGTTAGTTCTCCGGTTTATTCAGCTACTTTTTGGTTGTGCTATTTGTGGTGTGGCATTAGTGATATACTCGATGGTTTTCTTGCCCGAAAGTTAGGGCAACAAAGTGCAGTAGGAGCTAGATTAGATAGTATTGCCGATTTTGTTTTTGCGATTGCAATTCTCGTTGTTGTAGCAAAAAACATTCATCTCCCTATGTATCTATGGTGGTGCATTGTTACAATAACATTTCTACGGTTGATTAGTTATAGTATTGGTTTTTATAAATATCGTACATTTTCATCGCTACATACTTTGATGAATAAAGTCACTGGTGCTTCTATCTTTACATTTCCGATACTCAATATTTGTTTTGGGCTTGATTTTGCAGCAATTATGATATGTATTGTGGCTTTTCTTTCTTCCCTTGAAGAAATGGCAATTATGATAAAATCAAAAGAGTTAAACTGTGATATTAAAAGTATATTCATGTGATAACTTTAAGTTTGTTAACTGTATTACAAGCATGATTAGATATTTGTTATCATTTAATAACGAAGGCTTTGCTAGGTAAAACGTTCGTCTTTATAGTTTAATATGTTAAAAACGAGGTTTTTGAAGAACCCACCTCATCTGCTCCATCAACATAACATACAAGAGGCTGTAACGAATAAGAAACAGCCATAACATAAAAAAACACGTCAATCTCATAAGAGGAAGACGTGTTTTTTTGGTATAATTTAACTATGGAAAACAACAATGTGTTAGAGTCAAATTA
>NZ_JBSPFA010000049.1:0-13289 GCF_053848885.1 Amedibacillus sp. YH-ame10 | reverse complement strand
TTTGACTCTAACACATTGTTGTTTTCCATAGTTAAATTATACCAAAAAAACACGTCTTCCTCTTATGAGATTGACGTGTTTTTTTATGTTATGGCTGTTTCTTATTCGTTACAGCCTCTTTTTAATACTTGGAGGTGCTGATAAATTCGGATCGGCTATGATAAACTATGTAAAGCACAATGTATTACCGCTTTAAACGGTCGATAATAAGATATGAAATCTGTGATTTTATGTACTTATCTATCAAGAATAAGTTCATTAAGTAAAATCAAAATTACCATCTTTTTTTCATAAAAATAAATCTTTTCAAAATCAATAGGGATATAATTATAATTACTATCATAGAAATGCTCGTGTATATGAAAGAATATAGAGCAACGCTCGTAGTCGAAATTTCAATTTTTATCCATTGGTTGAGAATTACCAATGCTATAATTTCAAGAAGAAATGAAATACTTGCAGATAGACCAGTGATAAGGATTGCACGTTCTATGAAGAATATTCTTACTTTTCTTTTTGTCATACCTAAAGTTGTAAGCAATTCAATTTCTCTTTTATTTTTTATATTATATTGCAACAAGATGTTGTATATAATAAATAAAGTAAGTATCAAAATTGAAAAGTTGAGTACATAAACAAAGATACGAATTGCTCCTGTGTCCCTGTAAAACTGTCCTAGTTCTTCAGTGTTGTCTATTACATATATTTGATCATTCGCATTCGTTTTTGGTATAGAAGATAATTGATTTGTAATATTGATGTGATTTTCACTGTTTATTTCGAGCGTTCCGCTTACCGCAGTATCTGGATATTTCTCCAACCATTCAAGTGTCAAAGCTGGTGGAACTAAAACCATTGCTTCCTGATGATAATCCCTCATAAATTTGTCATCTTCAATAATCAAGTAGCTCATAGTAAAATTATCTATTTCTTCTTGAAAAAGTGTCAAAATATGAATAGCTAGTTCGCCATTTATATTTTCATCATTCTTTCCATGAACAAAAATTGGAATATTGGTATCCTTGATTTTCTGGTTTTTAAGAAATTTATTATACGTTTCCTGATCGACTGAATAAACTGGAAATGTGGTATTGTAACCAATAATCGCATTAGCTTCTACACCATATAAAAGATTACAGGATTTTGCATTATTTATTACACATATTTCTTCTATTTCATTTGTAAAATTAGATATATCATTTTTATCCTTATTTAACAAAGTGAAACTTGCAGAGATATCTGAATCCTGTTGGATATTTGGAACCTTGGAATTTATCCAATAATCTACTATGACTTGTGTTGTTTGAAATAAAACTGAACTTACGATTAAGGTAGCAATGATAAATATAGCGTATCCAGTCCGAATCATTTCTAAACAAACCATTCTAAAAGTAAGTGGTATAAATCGCAATTTTATTGTTTTGAATTTTAATTTCTTTCTCTTTTGTTGTCGATTTGTCCACAATGCAATTATGAAACAGAATAAAAATATAACAAGGGACATAAACAAAAGCGTATATAGATGATTTGTGGTTAATACAAAAGTAAAATCAAAAGACAAATCTAAGTAATTAGCAATCCATGTTCCGCCAAACATGAAAATAAGTCTCCACAATAATATGCTTAGAATTACACTCATTGAAAAGAAAAAACCGCAAACAATAATAAATTCAAAGAAAAGAGATAATATGATTTGTTTTTTTGTTGCACCAAGAGTCGATAATTGATAGAAGTAGGATTGTTTTTTCTTAATATACATACTCAAAGAATTAAAGATAAACAGAAATATACAAATATAAACCAAACCCATGAAAGCAGTGTAAAGAATTTCAAAGGAATCATTGAAATGATACTTAGCATTAATAACTCCATCATTCAATTGATAATATGGTTCCGTCATTGTTTCCGTCATGTTCATAATATGTTGCATTGACGATTGATCTTTTGCATCTGCATAAGCAGTAAATGCATCATGATTATTTTCTAAATATGTGTAAAATGTGATCGTAGGAGTGGGAATATAGTGTTGATAATATCCTGTGATTGTGAAGTTTTTTATTACATTAGACTCATCATGAAAAGCTACTATATTCCCTATTGATAAATTGGATTGTTCCATATATTTTATATCGATTAGAATTTCATGTTCATTTGTTGGGTACATACCTTCGAGAATAATAATCGGGAGATAATCGAAAGTGGAAACAGATTTAAAGTTACTTAAATGGTTTTCTATTTCGTTTGATATGGGAACATATGATAAATAGTTTTCAAACATCTTTATGTCTACATTATTGTCTATAAAGATTTCTTCTGACTCCTCAATCGACTGAGGGGGAAAAGTAAAATCCCATGCACCATAAATTTTTTGGTTCATTTGAAGGCTATAATGTGCATAAGAATCTTTAATAACATAAATTGTTGTTATCAAGCAGGTGGATAGAAATATCACGATAATGAAAGGGATAAACAAAGTTTTGTGTGATTTGATAAACTTCAGTGACAATTTGAGGATGTATTTATAATTCATCTACAATTTCTCCATCTTTCAAATTTATAATTCGGTCCGCTTGGTTTGCTACATACGAATCATGTGTGATAACAACAATAGTTTTCCCTTGCGATTTCATTTGTTTGAATATTTCCATGATATTTATGGTATTATGACTGTCAAGATTTCCGGTTGGTTCATCAGCAAGTATGATATCACAATCGGCTAACATTACTCTTGCAATTGCTACTCTTTGTTGTTGTCCACCAGATAATTCATGGATAAATGAATTTTTATATTTTTCTAAATCTAATTGTTTTAAAATAAAATCTAGATTTTTGTTATCAACTTTTTTACCATCTAGCTCTTTGCTTAACTTAATATTTTCTTCTACTGTAAGAAAAGAGATTAAATTAAAAAATTGATAAATGACGCCAATATCTTTTCTTCTTTTGGTAGTCAATTCATCATTCTTTAGTGTCTTGATGTTAACTTCATCAATAAAACAATCACCTTCATATTGTCGATCGATACCACTGATAATATTGAATAATGTAGTTTTCCCACTACCACTTGATCCGCAAATTGCCACAAACTCATTTTTATCAATATTGAAAGTTACATCATGCAAAGCAATGGTTTTATTGTCATTTTTCCCATAAACTTTTGTTAAATTTTTGACATAAATTTTGTCTTTCATAAGTATAATACCTTTCTGTCTATAATCTTGTTATATAATATATTATACGAAATTATTAGGTGTGATTACAACCTACATGTATTAGCCGTCTTTTTTAGTTTGAAAAGCACTTTTACTGCACTTATTATCTTTTATACGTTTATTGTAAAATATCCACTTTCATAATTTCATGAGACAAGACTTCGATATATAGTAAACTAAGAGTGAGTTTGTTCTCTTTTAAATTTGTAGCTGTATTATCATATTGTAATAAGAGTTAAAAAAGAATACACTTAGAATAGAGAACAGGTTAGGAGAAAATTATTATGAGAAAAGAATTGGGAATGGGATATTGTGGTTTAGTGTGTGCATTTTGTAGTGAAAATGCACAATGTGTTGGTTGTAAAGAAGGTGGCTGTCCTGATAAAGAAAACTGCAAAAACTATCAGTGTTGTACTACAAAAGGATATAATTCTTGTGCTGATTGTTCACAGTTTCCTTGTGAAGATAGTATACTGTTTAAATTACGTGTGCGCACGTTTTGTAAGATTGCCAAAGAAAGTGGAGATGAAAATTTAATACAATGTATAGAAAAGAATCTTGAAAAAGGGATTATATATCATTATCCAAATCAAATTGTAGGGGATTATGATGCTTGTGAAAATGAAAGTGAAATTCGTTCGTTGTTAGAAAAAGGGAAATAGAGTTCTGTTTTATGGTGTTGAAGAATAGACCGTAAATGATGTATGAAAAGGAAATGGGTATTGCTCATTTCCTTTTTGTTTGTTTGAAATGCTAATGGATAGATTAAGTATTTGTCCATGATAGAGTGACAGATACTTGGTATTCGAAAGATTTTGTCATAAATAGAGTGTCAAACTTTAGATTTCCAAAAAAAGTAAGAAAAGGTACAATACAAGTGCAAGGAGAGAATAAAATGGAATTGATAAATGAAAATGATGTAGTGTTTGATTTAAATGTATCGACACAAAAAGAAACATTAAGAGTATTGGCAGAAATGGCATACAAAAATGGTAATGTGGATGATGGTGAAACATTTTATCAGGAATTGTGTAAACGTGAAGAAGAAAGTACGACTGGTTTTGGAAATGGAATTGCAATTCCACATGCTCGTCATGCCTGTGTGAAAAAGGCGGGAATCTTGTTTGTACGTTGTGCGCAGGATATAGAATGGAATTCCATTGATGGAGAACCTGTGCAAGCATGTGTGTGTTTAATTGCACCAGATGATAAAAATGATTTTCATCTAAAAACCTTATCTAAATTCGCAAGACGATTGATTCATGATGAGTTTGTGGATTTATTAAAGAATGCTGATAAGGAAACAGTATTAGCAGAAATCAATGAAATTATAAAGTAAAGAAAGAGAGAGAAGACTATGAGTAAACAATTGAAAATCGTTGCGATTACAAATTGTCCAGCTGGAATTGCGCATACCTATATGGTAGCAGAGGCATTTGAAAAAAGAGCAAGAGAACTAGGACATGAAATTCAAGTAGAAACACAAGGGGCATCTGGAGTAGAAAATGCATTATCACCTGCGAAGATTGCAGAAGCAGATTATGTTATCTTAGCCGTTGGTAAAGGGCTGAGTGAATCTGATCGTACACGTTTTGCGGGGAAAAAAGTAATTAACATTAAAGTGAGCGATGCCTTAAAAGAAGCAAAAACAATTTTTGATCATTTAGAGGAACGTGCAGTTTTACAAGATGGGGATGCATCAGCAAATATAAAATTAGGAAGTCAGAAAAATAATCAGGGTGGAATTATGAGCCACTTGATGGCAGGTATTTCTGCGGCACTACCATTTGTTATTGGTGGGGGTATCTTAGTTGCGATTGCGAATATAATGATGCAATGGGGAATGCCTTATACAAACTTTGAACAAGGTGGCGCAAGTTTTGCGTGGATTATAGAACAAATCGGTTATTTAGGATTCAAGTTTATGATTCCGATTATGGGAGCATATATTGCATATAGTATTGCGGATAAACCTGGGTTAGCACCTGCATTTATTATTACATACTTTGCGAATGATAATAGCATGCTCGGTACAGAATCTGGAGCAGGATTCTTTGGGGCGATCTTCTTTGGTATTAGTATTGGGTATTTCGTAAAATGGATTAAACATTACAATTATCCAAATGCAGTAAAATCATTGATGAACTTGACAGTGATTCCAGCTATTACAATATTTATCTTTGGATTATTAACATTCTATATTGTTGGACCATTCTTAGGTGGTTTAATGACGGTTATGTTGGATTTCTTGAATTCTGTTCCAGCAGAATTTAAATTACCACTTGCTTTCCTAATTGGAGCAATGTTAGCATTTGACATGGGTGGACCTGTTAATAAAATAGCTTGGTTCTTCTGTTTCTCACTGTTGTCAGAAAAGATTTACACATGGTATGCTATCGTTGGTGTTGTTGCTAGTGTTCCACCAGTAGCAGCTGGTATTGCAGCTCTTATTCGTCCAAAATACTTCTCAAAAGAAGAACATGATATGTCTTATTCAGCGATTGTGGTAGGAGCTACGGTAGCAACAGAACCAGCAATTCCTTACGCAATGGCTGATCCACTTCCAATGATTAGTGCAAATACGATTGCTGGAGGTATTACAGGTGTATTAACAATTATGTTAGGTATTGAACGTTTAGCTCCAGGTATTGGTGTATTTGATCCATTATTGGGATTAATGACACCAGGATGGGCTTTCTATGTAGCATATATCTTTGGTGTAGCATTGAATATTCTCTTAATCTTTGTTTTCAAAAACATGCGTATTAAACATGCTGAAAAGAAAGCATTAAAGACAAAATAAAACTTGCAAGAGTGTATCTTAGGATACACTTCTTGCCATATGAAAAGGAGTGAGTCTTATGATCTATGACTTTGATAAAATCATTGATCGTTTGGGGACCTATAGCACACAGTGGGACTATATAGAAGATCGATTTGGAAGAAAGGATTTATTGCCTTTTTCCATATCAGATACAGATTTCGAAGTACCATCTGTTGTGATAGAAGATTTACAAACTTGTATACAACATTCTGTTTTTGGGTATACAAGATGGAATCATGATGATTTTAAAATGCCAATTGTTCATCATTTTCTTAATCGAGGGAATACTCATATAGAAAAGGATTGGATTTTATATAGTCCTAGTGTTATGTATAGTGTTTCTGTGTTATTACGTTTCGTAAGTGAGGTAAACGATGGAGTACTTGTGTTTGATCCTATGTATGATGCTTTCATAAATGTGATAGAGAAAAATGAAAGAAGATTACTTCCCTGTGCATTGTGTAGGGATCATCATTTTTCTATTGATTGGGAAGATTTTGAACATAAGGCTAAACAAGCTAAGGTATTTCTTCTTTGTTCTCCACATAATCCAACAGGTCGCGTGTTTACACTAGAAGAGCATAAGAAGATGATTTCCATATGTAAAGCACACAAAGTTTTTATTATCAGCGATGAAATCCATAGTGATGTTGTATTGCATGGGTCAAAGCATGTTCCAGTTCTTCATTTTTATCAGGAGTATGATAAAATGGCTCTTGTATCAAGTTCTTCAAAGACATTCAATACACCTGCTTTAGGTGGATCTTATGCTATGGTACCTAATAAGGATTTATATGATTCTTTTTTACTACAGACAAGGCAAAAAGATTTTGTAAACTCTGCTAATATAATGGGGATGAAGGCACTCATGTGTGCATATCAAAATGCTCAAGATTATATCGATCAATTGATATCTTATATTGAAGGCAATATGAAAATGATAGAAGATTTTATGAAGAAAGAATTTCCAATGATTCGGTTCTGTTGTCCACAAGCTACTTATCTTGCATGGATTGATGTACGTGAACTTCCTTATTCATCAGCGAGCATTCAAAAAGCTCTTGTAGAAGTTGGTAAGGTAGGAATCATGGCTGGAGAAGTGTATGGGGAAAATGGAAAAGGGTATTTACGACTAAATGCAGGTTGCCCTAGAAGTAAACTCAAAGAGGGATTAGAGCGCTTCAAAAAAGCAATGCTTGCATTAAATGAGGGAATTATATGCTAAATGAACGCCAGTACCTGATTATGGACTTGTTAGTAAAGACTAATAAATCCATCAATACAGAAGATATTTCTAAAATTGTTGTGAAATCAAAGCGTACGATTATGCGTGATCTTTCTAGTATCAAGTTATTTCTAGAAGCAAATCATATTGGAGAATTAATCTCTAGTGTCGAACGTCAGGGATACCGTATTAAAATTGATGATGAAGCAAAATATGAAGACTATATGAAGAAAAGCATTCGTGATGAAGAATTGATCTTATATGAACTCATCAATGAAGAATATGTTACGATAGAACGACTTTCTGATCTTCTTTATGTATCCAAAATAACCGCATCTGAAAAGATGAATGTCATTAAAGAAAACTACGGAGATATTTTACAAATTGAAATTTCTCATAAAGGACATCATTTAAAAGAACCACTTTATAAAAAATGTGTACTTGTAAGTAATTTGATTGATCAAAATACAAAATATTATTTAGACAAAGCAGAAATCGATATTCACTCTTATGAACTATTATCTTCACAAATAGAGCACTCTTCTGTTATTAATGAATATTTTCCAAATGTCTTACCTCAACAAATAGCGAATATTTTTATTGCGGCTTTATTGATGCAATATGTCAAAGATGAAGATAGCAATGAAGACTTCAAAAGCTTATATACCAACAGTGGAATACAACCAACTAGACAAGCCATTTATATTTTAAATCAAATTAGTGATCATTGTATCGAAATGAATCTAAGTTTGACAGACAAGCAAATACAACAAGCATTGTCGATGATTGAAGAAGAAAATTCTATACGTTTTGAGGAAGAAGAACTGAAAAACCAGTTGTATCTACACTTAAAACGCATTTTGTGTTACTCCAGTTATGTACGCACAAAAGAAATTCACAACATCGCAAATATCAAAGCTTTATATCCATTCTCCTTTGATTTAAGTATTTTGTTTATTAATTTAATGCAAAAACTGTATGGGTATCAAATCCCTAATCGTGATTTAATTGGACTTTATTTTGCGGTTAGTATGGATAAGCGAAAGAAGAAAAAACACGCTATATATGTTTATTCTAATATGAATTCCATTGCAAGTATCAACAAGCAATTGTTAGAGGCAAGTCTTAGTAACTGTGAAGTTATGATTGTAGATCATCTTGATGAACAACAGGTAGAAGATGCGACTTTGATTATCAACGGTACACAAGAAACATTAGCCCATGTGGAACAAGTTTATTGTACTGAAAGTATTTTAAGTGATAAAGATATCGTTGAGATACGTAACCTCATTGAGAATATTTCAATCAATAAAAATATTCGAAGTGTATTTCCTAAAGAATATAGCTTTACATATGAGGTGAAAGAAAAGGAACATTGGGATGAAGTTATACGTAATATTACGCAACGTTTAGCAACTTCTCTTGTTATCTCAACACAAGAAGCCACACGTATCATTGAAAGAGAAAGGAGCGGAAACTCGTTGATTATTGGAAACTATTCCATCCCACATTGTATAAGTAATAAGGAAGATTTTTGTTTATCCATTTATGTTCATTTAAGCAAACCAGTATTCGTAGAAAGTAGTACTGTATCCCATGTACTTATTACGTTAATGAACCCTTCTATGAATAACAACCTAAATATATTTAAATATTTATATCGTTACTTGAATAATCATGAGCAAGAATTGCAAAACATTACTTCTTATGAAGAATTTGTGCAATTTATCTAGAGGTTGTTATGAAAAATGAAGTTATAGAAACGTTCTTAGATTTGGTTAAAATAAGTTCTCCATCACGAAAAGAGCGAGTACTTGCGGATTATATAAAAGATAGATTACAAGCGATTGATGTTGAAATTATGGAAGATGACTGTGCTAAGAAAATTAATGGAAATTGTGGCAATTTGATTGTGCATATAGTAGGGAATGGAAAACCAATTCTATTTGATGCTCATATGGATACCGTTATGCCATGTGAAGAAATACATCCTAGAATACATCAAGATTGTATTTCGTCTGATGGAACAAGTGTATTAGGCGCTGATGATAAAGTTGGTATTGCCACAATGCTATGCCTGATAGAGACCATTAAAAAAGAGGACATACCTCATCCAGAATTGTTCTTTGTGTTTAGTGTTTGCGAAGAAGATGGATTACAAGGAGTTAAGCATATCGATAAACGTCTATTTAAGGATGTTGCATGTGCTTATGTACTAGATGGAGAAGGTGTTGTTGGGACAGTGGTCGATAGAACCCCACACGGATGTAAAGGGACCTTGTCTGTGATTGGTAAAGAAGCACATGCGGGTGTGTGTCCAGAGCAAGGAATTAATGCTTTGAAAGTTGCAAGTGAAGCCATAGCAAAACTTCCAATGGGACGAATCCATCCATACTTAACATCAAACATCGGTAAAATAGAGGGTGGAACTGCACGTAATGTTGTAATGGGAAAGGTATCAATGGAGTTTGAAGCAAGGGGATATCATCGAAAAGAATTAGAAAAATATGTCACGTATGTAAAAAGAACATTTCATGAAGTATGCGATCAATATCATGCACAGTTTCAAGAAGATATAAAATTTGGAACACCAGGGTATACCATAGAGGAAGATGACACGTTTTGGGATGAGTTTGAACAAATTTGTAAACGATGTGGAAAGACGATGATAAAGGAATCCTGTGGCGGAGGAAGTAATGCGAATGTATATCGAATGCATGGCATTAAATCTCTTTGTTTGGGTACCAATATGAAAGAAGTCCATTCTCTTAATGAGCATATAGGGGTACAGGATATAATCGATCTTTATGAATTGTTGTTGAGTATCTGTAGGTATAAAGCTACGTAGTACTAATATTGTGATGATATAGTTTGTAACCTAGTCAAAATACGTTGTATAATAAAGACAACAAAAGGAGGGTATTATGGATAATTTTGTATATTCGATTCCGACCACTATTTATTTTGGTGAGGGACAGGTTAAACATATTGGGGAGATTGTTTCTCAGTATGGAAAAAAGGTTTTGATTGTATATGGTGGAGGTAGTATCAAGCGTAATGGACTTTATGATGAAGTTACAGGTATATTGAAAGGAATGGGAATTACCTATCATGAGCTATCTGGTGTAGAACCAAACCCTAGACTTACTACGGTGAGAAAAGGGGTTGAGATTTGTCGTAAGGAACAGATTGATGTTGTGTTGCCAATTGGTGGAGGTTCTACTATTGATTGTGCAAAGGTAATTGCTGGAGCTGTTACATATGCTGGCGATCCATGGGACATTGTATTGGACGCAACAAAAGTGAAGAGTGTTTTACCAATCGTTACAATTCTTACACTTTCCGCAACTGGTACTGAAATGGATACATTTGCTGTTATTAGTAATATGGAAACAAACGATAAAATAGGAACAGGACATGAAGGAATGCGTCCAAAAGCATCGATTCTTGATCCTACATATACGTTCAGTGTTCCTGCAAACCAAACAGCAGCAGGAACTGCCGATATCATGTCTCATATATTTGAAAGTTATTTCTCAAATATTCCAAGCTATATGTTGGACCGCAGTGCAGAAGCATTGTTGAAGACATGCATCAAATATGGTGTAATTGCGATTAAGGAACCAAATAACTATGAAGCACGAGCAAACTTAATGTGGGCTAGTAGTTGGGCAATTAACGACTTTATCAAACTTGGAAAACCAGTAGCTTGGAGTGTTCACCCTATGGAACATCAACTAAGCGCTTATTATGATATTACACACGGTGTAGGTTTAGCAATTCTTACTCCACACTGGATGGAATATGTATTGAATGATGAAACTGTTGAAAAATTTAAAGAGTATGGTGTAAATGTTTGGGGAATCAATGAAACTAAAGATCCTTTCGAAATTGCACATGAAGCTATTCAAAAAACAAAAGAGTATTTTGTAGAGATGGGTATACCAACCACACTTCGTGAAGTCGGTATCATGGATGAAGAATTCTTCGAAGTGATGGCAGAAAAAGCAAGTGCTGGTTTAGAAGCAGCGTATGTACCATTAACAAAAGAAGCTATCATAGAAATTTATAGAAAAGCTTTATAAGCGGGAATTTCCCGCTTTTTATATATAAAGAATGTATAAATTCCAATTCTTGTGACTGTACCTTTACCTACAGATATGGTATAGTAAATACAATTTAAAGCGAGGGATACAGATGAAAAAATTATATTCATTTTTGATACCGGCATATGTTATTGTGATTGCGGTTATGTACTATGTGATGTTGCCACCAATGAATTGGCACGCACCAGAATTTTGGAGTTTTTTGGTTTTCTCAGTAGGACCTTTGTTGGTCGTGTTGATCTTTCTATCTTTTACCAAACGAAATTTGGATCAAGTGGTCAATGTGTCCTTACAAAGTTTGTTTAAGAAGAAAGCAAAGACTCAAGTTCATTTAACAAAAGAAGATCAGATGTGGTCAAAGATATGTAAAATCTGCATAGGATTGATTGTGGTTATAATTGGATTCCCAGTGATTTCTACCGCAATCTCTTCTAGACTATTTAATGCACAAGAATATTCTGAACGTATTAAAATCAAAGATGTAGATTTTAAAGAAATACCAGAAGTAGATTTTGAGAAGACTCCAATTATTGATCGTGATAGCTCTATTCGCTTAGGTGATAAAGTTATGGGAAACATGACAGAGTGGGTTTCTCAGTTTGATGTAAGTACGGAATATACACAAGTATCTTATGAAGATAGTGTGTATCGTGTAACACCTCTTACTTACAATGGATTTATCAAATATTTTAGAAATAAAGATGGTGGTATTCCTGCCTATATTACAGTGGATAGTACGGATGGTGCTACCAAACTTGTAAAACTAAAAGACTTAGGGTTGAAGGGTATGAAATACGTACCTTCTGCTTATTTTAATGAGAATTTAAATCGTCATTTACGTTTTGCATATCCTACAGAAATCTTTGGTTCACCTTCATTTGAAATCGATGAAAAAGGACGTCCTTGGTATATATGTACAACCTATACTTACAAAGGTGTAGGAAATAAAAAGAGTGTAACAGGAGCTATTTTCCTTGATCCAATCACTGGGAAAAGTAAGAAATACGATACTGGAAAGATACCTACTTGGGCAGATCGTGTATTCCCAGAGGATATGATTGTAGAAGAACTGGATGATAATGGAAAATTACAAGATGGCTATTGGAACTCAGTTTTCGGACAAAATGGTGTAACACAAACTTCAGAAGGATATAACTATCTTGAAAAAGAAGGCGATATCTGGTTGTATACAGGAATTACTTCAGCGAATGCAGATGAATCAAATGTTGGATTTGCATTGGTAAATTTACGTACACATGAAGCTATGAAGATAAAGACTGCAGGTGCTAATGAAATGAGCGCGATGAAGAGTGCAGAATCAGAAGTTAAGAACTATGGTTATGCATCTACCTTCCCATTGTTAATCAACATCAAAGGAAATCCAATCTATCTAATGTCTTTAAAAGATAATGGATTGATTAAAATGTATGCGGCGGTATCTGCGATTGATTATCAAAAAGTTGCGACAGTATATAGTGATGAAGGATTGGATTTATTGTCTAAGAAAATGTTAAACATATTAGGGAACAGTGGAGAAGAGGTAAGTAAAGAAAGCTTGAAAACTTCTGAAATTACAGTTTCTAATATAGAGAAGTTAAACGTAGATGGAAATACAATCTATTATATACAAGGCAGTGATAACAATGCGTATAAGATTCCATTTGCTACAAAATATGAAAATGAATTAGCGTTCTTGAAAATAGGTGATGTATTAAATATCACGTATATTGATACAGAAGGCGTGAAAACGATTAAAGATATCAAACAATAAGGAAAAGTGAGGTCAATTGTGATCTCGCTTTTTTCGTGTGCCGGGCATGGCATACATCTAAGTGGTGAAAGTCCACTGTGGAGGTTTAGTCGCTAACCACTAGTCGAAGACAAGGGTGTCCATCGTGAGATGGAATCTGAAGGAAGTCCTA
>NZ_JBSPFA010000048.1:0-15456 GCF_053848885.1 Amedibacillus sp. YH-ame10 | reverse complement strand
AAGCAATCTCTTTTTTTGCGAAAACAGAAGAGTCTTTAATCAAAAAAATCACCTATAGATAGTATACTATATCTACAGGCGAAATTTAATCTTTCGGAATGTCCTTCAGGACATCTTTTTTATATGATATAGGGAAATTAAACGGATGAATAAGTGCATAGTGCGTAATAGCTATTCCTAGTAAATTTATCAATTTTTACTTATTTGAAAATAGACATGCTATACTGTTTTTGAAAGAAGGAGTATTATGAGAAGACGTATTTCTATAGTGATTGCTATGTGCATGTTGTTTACCCTAAGTGGTTGTTTTGGAAACAATGAGAAAAAAGAAGAAGTGGCGAAAACAAAAGATGTTAAATCTCTTATTGTGCAAGGGAAGATTATAGATGTGACAAGTACTCATTTTTCTATTGTGACAAGTGCAAATAAAGAATATGAGTTTAATCGAACTGAAATGCAAATGAAAGATGGGGAATTGAAAAAGGATATTGTAATCCAAGTTAGTTATATAGTAAAAGATGGTGTGATGTATGCACAAAAGGGAACGATTCTTGAGAATGAAGTTTCTACAGATGATCAAAGACAAAGTATTGATGATATTATTTCCCAAATGTCTATTGAAGAAAAAGTAGGACAAGTGTTTTTTGTAAGAAGCCCTGAGGATAACGCAATGAGCGATGTAGCGAGTTATCATTTAGGTGGCTATATCTTGTTCGATAGGGATTTTCATCAAAACTCTTATCAAGAAGTAATAGATAATATTGCATCGTATCAATCTCGAGCAAAGATTCCTTTATTGATAGGAGTGGATGAAGAAGGTGGGAGTGTTGTACGTTTAAGCAATTACACGGAATTTCGTGGAGCTCCATTTTGGTCACCACAGGATTTATACAATTATGGCGGATATGATTTAATCCGTTCAGACACACTAGAAAAGGCAACATTGTTAAAGAACATAGGTATCAATGTAAATCTTGCGCCTGTTGCGGATGTGTCGATAGATCCAAATGATTTTATCAATGCTCGATCTTTTGGAAAGAATGCAACGGAAACCGCAACGTATGTGGCAACTGTAGTAAGTATTATGAAAGAAAATAATCTTGGTTCTACATTAAAACATTTCCCAGGGTATGGAAATAATGTAGATACACATACTGGAATATCAGTTGATAAACGTACGTATGAGAATTTCGTAGAGAGTGATTTTCTTCCATTTATTGCAGGAATAGAAGCTGGTGTTGATAGCATTCTTGTTTCTCATAATATTATGACTTGTGTAGATGAAGTTGAACCTGCATCACTTTCTTCAAAGGTTCATGAAATACTTCGTAATGAATTAGGTTTTCAAGGTGTTATCATGACAGATGATTTAGCGATGGATGCAATAAAGGATTACATAGATTCAAGTGCAGCCGCAATCAATGCGATCAATGCAGGAAACGACATGTTAATATGCAGTGATTATCGCAAACAAATTCCAGCTGTTTTAGAAGCAATCGAACAAGGTGAAATTGATGTGAAACAATTGGACGCATCCGTAAAACGTATATTGACGTGGAAAGCCAATATGGGGCTCATAGATGTGAAATAGGAGAACGCAAGTTCTTCTTTTTAATTATAAAATAAAAAAATAGAACCGGTTCCACAAAAAGTGTTGACAAATTTATGTAAGCGTTTTATAATGAAGATGTGAAACCGGTTCCAGTGTGGTGATAAAGGAGAATATCATGGAAAAAAATCAACATTACTTAGAAATTTCAAAACAACTTGTTAACCTTGTTGGAGGGTTGGACAACATTCAAGGAACAGCACATTGTGCAACACGACTACGTATTGTATTAGAAAATAATGAACTAATACAATTAAGTGCAATTGAAAATGTGGATTTAGTGAAAGGGGTATTTGTTGCGGGAGATCAACTTCAAATCATCTTTGGACCAGGTCTTGTCAATGATATATATGCAGTGTTTGCGAACCTTACACATACTGAGAATATGTCATTAGGTGATATCAAAGCAAAAACAACACAAAAACAAAATCCTTTTCAAAAGGTGATCAAGTCATTATCAGATGTTTTTGTAGAAATAATGCCAGCAATATTAGCAGCCGCATTGCTTATGGGATTAACTGGTGTTTTAGGGAAATGGGATGTAATCACTAATAATGAAACATTTTATGCAATCAATCGTTTAGCGAATCTAGCATCTACTGGAATCTTTGCGATCCTTCCTATGGCTGTATGTTATTCAGCAACAAAGCGCTATGGCGGAAGACCAATTCTAGGGTTAGTTGTGGGAGCAATTATGTTAGATGCAAGTCTTGCGAATGCGTATAGTATTGGAACAGAAGGATTCAGTCCTGAAGTACTAAACATTCTTGGTTTTCAAATTGAAATGGTTGGATTTCAAGGTGGTGTAATCATTGCCTTAATGATGGGGTATGTGGTAGCAACTTTAGATAAATACTTTATTAAGAAAATACCAGATGTAATCAAATTATTGGTGGCACCTATGTTAACGGTATTTATTTCAACTATATTATTGTTTACAATCGTAGGACCATTGGGAAGAATTTTAGGTGACAGTGTAAGTGGTTCCTTAATTTGGATGGCGGAAAACCTAGGAGCATTCGGTTATATGTTATTTGCTGGTTTTCAACAAATTATTGTTATTACGGGACTTCATCATATTCTAGGCGCAGTGGAAGCACAGTTAGTAGCGGAAACAGGTAGAAACTTCCTAAATCCTTTAATGTCAGTAGCATTGATTGGACAAGCAGGCGCAGTAATTGGTTATTTATTATTGAATTGGAAGAATGTACGCACACGTGAATTGTGTATTCCAAGTTTTATAAGTACATTATTTGGCATCAGTGAACCAGCGATTTTTGGTATTAACTTACGTTATAAATTCCCTTTGATTGCAGGATGTATCGGTGGTGCTGTAGCTGGAGCATATGTGTATTTCACTGATTTAGCTTCTTTAGGATTTGGGACAACAGCAGTACCTGGTATTGCGATTGTAGATCCAAGCAACAATGGCTATATCAATTATGTTATTGCTCATGTCATTGGTTTAGGTGTAGGGCTTGTATTAACCCTAGTATTTGGTAAAACAAAAGCAAAAAAAAGTGAAGAGGTGGTTTTAGAACTACCAAAGAAAGATGAAATTGTATTAGATATGCCAATGGAAGGTGTTGTACAAGATATAAGTAAGTGTGCGGATGAAATGTTTGCCTCTAAAACATTAGGAGATGGTATTTTTATTGAACCGATCAATCACAAGGTGTTTGCACCAGCAGATGCAAAGGTTGAATTCATATTTCCAACAAAACATGCTGTAGGATTATCATTAAAAGATGGAAGTAAAATTATGATTCATTGCGGAATCAATACGGTAGAGTTAAATGGGGAAGGCTTTACTTCTTATGTAAAAGAAGGGCAAGAAGTAAAAAAAGGAGACCTCTTAATAGAAATGGATATCGAAACGATTGCTAACAAAGGTTATCAAACACAAACAATGATGGTTTTAAGTGAGATACACAATGATAGAAGTTATAATATTCAATCAGGACATAAAAAAATCATCATCTGTGCCGTAGGTGAATAACATGTTTACCAAAAAAGAATATGAAAAGTTTATACCAACGATGAAGGAAATGCGAGAAGAAGTAAAGAAAGATAAATTTCGTCTTGCGTATCATATCATGCCTCCTACAGGATGGTTAAATGATCCAAATGGCTTATGTCAATTCCAAGGTGTAAATCACATTTATTATCAATATACTCCACAGACACCTAGTTGGGGAATCAAATCTTGGGGACATTATACAACAAAGAACTGGGTAGAGTATCATGAAGAAGAACCCTTTCTATTTGCGGATTCAATATATGATTGTGATGGAGTCTATAGTGGTAGTGCCTTTGTAGAGGATGATAAGATTCACTATTTCTATACAGGGAATGTGAAGTATAACGATAAAGAATATGACTATATAACAAGTGGACGTGAACAGAATACAGTGTTAGTTACTTCAACAGATGGATTTACATTTGATAAAAAACATCTTGTATTACAAAACACAGACTATCCTAAGGATATGAGTGTTCATGTAAGAGATCCTAAAATCTATAAAAAGAATCAAAGATACTATATGGTGCTTGGCGCAAGAAGTAACCAAGATACAGGGTGTGTATTACTCTATGTTTCAGATGATTTAGTAACATGGAAATACCATATGCGTATAGAAAGTAAAATTCCTTTTGGTTATATGTGGGAATGCCCTGATTTATTTGATATTGAAGATAAGACATTTCTAGTTTGTTGTCCACAAGGTGTAGAACAAAAGGGGATTGACTATGCGAATGTATATCAAATGGGATATTTTGAAGTGAAGCTTGATTTAGAAAACAAAAGTTACGAGTTGTCTGACTTCGTAGAATTAGATCGCGGTTTTGATATCTATGCACCGCAAAGCTTTTTGGATGAACAAGGTAGAAGAATTCTAATAGCATGGATGGGAATTCCTGATGCGAGCTATCATAACGATAAAACAGTTGAACATCAGTGGCAACATGCACTAACACTACCTAGACAATTATGTTTAGAAGAAGGATATCTTGTATCAAAACCATTAGAAGAATTTAAGCAATTAAGAACGCATGCAAAAGGAATATCCATGAAGAATCAAGGGGAAGAAATAACACCTGCATTATATGAAGTTGAGTTGAATTTTTCAACATGCGAAACAATAGAACTTCAACTTCATGAAGGTATCCACTTGCATTATAAAAATCATACTCTAACTTTAAAGCTTACAGAGTGTGGTTGTGGAAGAGATAGTAGAAGTGTTGTTGTTCATGATTTATGTAAGTTGCAGATATTTATGGATACTTCTAGTATAGAGATTTTCGTGAATGATGGTAGAGAAGTGTTTACAAGTCGACATTATGCAAATCAAATCTCTAAGCTGAAACTACAAGGAGTATTTGAAATGGTGGGAACGATTTATGAATTGAAACCATTCATGATTATCAAGTAAAGTTAAAAACTTATTAAAGATGCAATATAGTTTTACAAAGGAGTTTATGAATGATTCGATTTTGACATCTATAGAAATCGTATATCCATTTTAAATATCTATTCTATCAAGAAATCAAAATAAGGAATCTTATAGCAAGAACAAGAAAGTAAGAATATGTATGATAGTAGTGAATGAATGTACGCTGGAATATGTATTGAAAATGTAAAAGAAGATTTTATTTCGTGCGTGTGGCATTTTAAAAAGGTCGAAGGAGAGTAACTATGGAATGGTGGAAACAGGCTTGTATTTATCAAATTTATCCTAAAAGCTTTCAAGATAGTAACAACGATGGAATCGGAGATATCAATGGAATTCGAAAAAGACTTCCTTATCTTAAAAAATTAGGGGTTGAAATTCTTTGGTTGACGCCTATGTATTCTTCCCCTCAAAAAGATAATGGGTATGATATTGCAGATTACTACGCGATCGACCCATTGTTTGGTACCATGAATGATTTTGATCAATTATTAGAAGAATCACATTGTTTAGGAATCAAAATCATGATGGATATCGTTGTAAACCATACATCGATTGAGCATGCATGGTTTCAAGATATCTTGAAGAACAAAGAAAAAAGTCCCTATTATGAGTATTATATTATAAGATCTGCAAAACAAGGTCGTAGTCCGAATAATTGGGAATCTATGTTTGGGGGAAGTGCTTGGGAGCCATTGGATGAAGAACGATACTACTTACATTTATTTGATGTTACACAGGCTGATTTGAATTGGGAATGTGAAGCGTTGAGAAATGAAATCTATCAAATGATGCATTTTTGGTTGAAAAAGGGTGTGGATGGATTTCGTTTAGATGTGATTAACTTGATAAGTAAACAACAGGATTTTTTAGATGATGAGGAATCTTCACCTAAGGGGAAATGTTATTATGCCAATGGTCCAAGAATGCATGAGTTTTTGAAAGAGATGAATGAAGAAGTATTCTCTCATTATCCTTGTGTAAGTGTTGGAGAAATGATGAGTATGGATCCAGAAAAAGCAATCGATTATACAAAACCAGAACATAAAGAAGTAAATATGATTTTCTCTTTCCAACATTTAAAAGTAGATTATAGAAATAAAGATCGTTGGACAAGAACTACACCAGATATCAAAGAAATGATAACTATTTTAGATACATGGCAACGAGAAGTAAATGCGGGAGATGGTTGGAATTCTTTGGTATGGAGTAATCACGACCAACCAAGAGTGGTATCTCGTTTTGGAAATGAAGAAAAATATCATAAAGAGTCCGCTAAAATGTTAGCGACGAGTATGCATATGTTAAAAGGCACACCTTACATTTATCAAGGGGAAGAAATTGGAATGTTAAATGCAGGTTTTGAAGACATTGATTCCTATCATGATGTGGAAACCTTAAACGTTTACAAGGAACGAATACAAAAAGGAATTGACGAAAAAACTATCATGGATGGCATCATGTACCAATCTAGAGATAATGCAAGAACACCAATGATATGGGATACTACAGAAGGCTATGGATTTAGTAAGTCGATGCCTTGGCTTGGGTATGGGAAACATACAGAAATCAACGTAGAAAGAAATATAGACGATGATGACAGTATTTTCTATCACTATCAAAAACTAATACAACTTCGTAAAGAAGAGGATATTTTAGCAAATGGTGAGTATCAGCGCATAGATGTGGGAGATGATGAAGTCTGGGGTTATATCAGAACCTATCAACAGGAACGTTGGCTCATTCTAAATAACTTTAAAGAAGAAGAAAAATTATGTCATATTGATTTACCAGAAGGTACGAACATAAAAGAAATTATCATCAGCAATTACAGAGATAGTGATTGTACATTAAAAGATAAGGTTCTTAGACCATATGAATCTATTGTATATCGACTTTATTCATAGTGAGTTGTAAAGAGGAAATAACTGCTTTATAATGAGTTTAAGAAATGTGTTATGGAAGTTGGAAATATGATTGTGAGGAGATTGAAATGAAAACATTATGTACTATAGGAGAAGCATTAATTGATTTTATTCCTGAGGCAAAAGGGATGCGGTTAAAAGATGTGACAACCTTTAAGAAAGTGGCAGGAGGTGCACCAGCCAATGTGGCTGCGGCAGTCTCTAGATTGGGTGGGAAATCCAAAATCATTACCCAATTAGGAGAAGACGCCTTTGGAGATTACTTAGAAGAAACGATGAAAGAAGCTGGTATTGATACAAGTGACGTATTGCGTACAAAGCATGGAGATACTGCTTTGGCTTTTGTTTCACTAGCACAAGATGGAAATCGTGATTTTAAGTTTTATCGACGTACGAGTGCAGATTTAATGCTAGAAGCAGATAAGATTACGGAAGATATGTTAAAGGATTGTGGAATCGTACATTTTTGTAGTGTGGACTTAGTGGAAAGTCCAATGAAACAAGCACATAAAAAACTAATTGATTTAGCCCTTCAACAACAATCCATTATCAGTTTTGATCCTAACCTTCGTTTATCTCTTTGGGATAGTGAAGAAGCTTTAAAAGAAACTGTAAAAGAGTTTATTCCAAGTGCACATATACTAAAAATTTCAGATGAAGAACTTGAATTCATTACAGGGTGTAAAACCATCGAAGAAGCTTTACCTCATGTATTTGTAGGTAATGTTACCTATCTTATTTATACCATGGGTAAAGATGGTGCACAATTGTATCGTAAAGATGGATCCATGGTACAAGTGGGTGGAAATATCGTTGAGGTAAAGGATACCACAGGTGCAGGAGATAGCTTTATAGGAGCGTTTTTATACAAATTATTACAACAAGGTATACAAGACTTTTATAAACTTAGCGATGAAGAATTGAGAGAATATCTTGAATTTTCGAATGTATATGCAGCTCATACGACCACCAAAGAAGGTGCCATTAGCGCTATGGCAACACAAGTTGAATTAGAACAATTTAAGAACTCCTTATAGAAAAGAACACACTTGAAGTGTGTTCTTTTCTTAGTTGTTTACCGAATGGTGATGAGCAGGTACTGCTGTACTCAATGTTCTAAAGGTATACCCTCTGTTCTTGTAGTATTCAATGATGGCAGGAAGTGCTTCTACAGTTGTGTAAGATCCTGCATGATCATGCATTAAGAAGGTTAACTGAGAACCGTTGTATTGTTTTGTTTGTTCAATCAAAGAGGCTGTAGAAGTATTGCTGTTTCCATCTCCACAAGTGGAATTCCAATCAAAGTATTGGTATCCTCGATTAAGGACTTCTTTTGTTAGGCGCGACATAATGCCCGTATTATAATTCTTACTAATCGTGTTACTTGCCCCTCCAGGAAAACGTATAATACGACTTTCTTCTCCTGTTTGTGCTTTTACTAAGTCTGAAATTTTTTGTAGATCTGCGAAGTACGCACCATCGTTCGCATATACATCTTGATAACGATGAGAATACGTATGTAAGCCAATCGCATGTCCTTGTCGATATTCTTCACCAATATAGGAAGCATATCCAAGGGATTGTCCAGTCACAAAGAAGGTAGCTTTGACATTGTAACGATTCAAGATTTCTAATATTTTTGGCGTGTTGGCACTTGGTCCATCGTCAATGGTAAGATATATTACTTTATCTCCAGGCGCAACTGGTTGTAGTACTCGTATAGTTGCGGAGGCATTTGCCTCATTTCCAGATTTATCTACTGCGTGGTATTTAACTGTATATGTGCCAGGGGTGTTTTTGTCGAAGCCAGCAGTATCTGCTTGTACTTCTACGCTTCCATCACGATCATCATTTGCACAAATACCACTTAATACATCGATCTCTCCACCTTGAACAATCTCGAAGTCATGTACTTGAATCACAGGTGCAGTAGTATCTTTGGGTAAGATATGTACAATCGTTTCTACTTCTGTTTTATTTTTTCCCTCATCCTGAACTACAAGGACTATTTTTTTATCCCCTACTTTATCAAAGACATAGCTTTCTTTAAAGGATACTTTTGTTTTTGTCGCATCCTCGATGTGTTTGATGAAAGATTGGGCAGTTGGATTAGTTTCCAGACTAATGCTTTGTTCTTGTGCTTCTACGATAGGCTTCTTCGTATCTTTTACTTCCACCTTTAAATCAAAGGTATGATTCTTTGCTTTATAGGTAAGTGTATATGTACCAAGTTTATTTGTATTTATAGAGCCATGTACCTTTATATCGTTCCATTTCAAATTTCTTAAGTCAGACACAAATTGTTTATTTTCATACGTATCATGGATTTCTAATTTAATCGGATTTTCTATAAAGTATACTTTAGGCGCAAAGAAAAATAAGTATGCAATACTGCATAAGGCAATACCTACCATTGTGCATACAATTGGAATTAATATATGAGTTATTTTTCTTTTCCGGTGCTTATTCATACCTTTATTATACATTCTTATTCTTACAAAAGATAAATCTTATAAAAATTTTATACGTAGAAGAGATATTATGGTACAATCAATAGTAAGGATATAACCTTTTCAAGAAGAAGGGATACATCATGGAAATACGACCATTAAATGAAAAAGAATACAAACATAAAGAATATGAATTTATATATGAGACTTCGGGATATTATAATTTAAAGATAAACGATATGTCTTTTCAATTCGTATATAAAGCATTTGAAAAAAATCAAAGAAGAAATTTTAAAGATGAACTACTAGCAGATTGGTTGGAAGCGCCAGTGTTGTATGGCGCATTTGTAGAAGATACCTTAGTAGGGTTTGTTGAGGGAAGTATGGAGGCTTGGAATCAACGATTTCGAATTAGTAACATCCTTGTAACCGAAGGTCATAGAGGGATGAGAATAGGTTCTATTTTGATTGAGCATATACTAGATATCGCAAAGTATCAAAATGCGAGAATGGTGATTTTAGAAACACAGAGCTGTAATGTTCCTGCAATTCATTGTTATCAAAAAAATGGGTTTAAAATCATTGGATTTGATACACATGCTTATTCTAATCAAGATATAGAACGTCATGAAATACGTATAGAAATGGGAATTGAGCTTCACAAGTAAAGGCATGAAAGAAAAGGAGGATATCGATATGTATGAAAGAATGTTAGATAAGGAAAAGAAACCGACCTTAACAGAGATGGAAGATTACTGTGGTAAAAGTGGAGAGTATTTTACACTATTAAATGCATGGCTTGAGAAAGAATATAAAACGATATCAAAACAAGTGTTTCCCTATGGAAAGAGTTATGGTTGGGCAATTGAACATAGAAAGAAAAAGAAATTGATGTGCCATGTCTTTGCGGAAAAGGAAGCCTTTTCTGTAATGATGAGATTAACCAATGAACAATTTGCGTTTATTTATGATAGTTTACAGCCATATTCACAGGATTATATTGATCATAAATATCCTTGTAGCGAGGGTGGATGGATTCATTATCGTGTAACATGTGGTGAACATTTTGAAGATATAAAAAAATTGTTGGCTTTAAAATTTGAGGATGAAATGAAATCATCATAACTATATAGAGATGAGGATGAGGTATGTGTACGCACTGTGATAGCATAAATTTGAAGAAGCGTTTTTATAATCCAAGTGCTTATGAGAATACGCTAAAGGAAATACAAGAACTTATAAATACAGGTGATTTTATCTTGATAGATGCGACTTGCGCTATAGAAGATGTACGCAATAAGGAAGGTGAATGGCTATCTGATATAATATGTCATACGATTGCATGTAAACAGTGTGGACAACGGTTTGTGTGTAGTATAGATACTTATCATGGACAAGGTAGTTTTAGACTTGAATGAAGAATTTTGCGCTTTTTTGATATTGTCAATTTGATATAAGTGCGATATAGTTAAAAGCGATAGATATCATCATACAATGCAATGTAGATACATACGACTAGGGAAGATATTTGAATGAGGTACTACGGATTTGCATATGCTATGATAAAGAAAAACTTTTTATGGAGGAAATCATGAATATTAAAAATGATGATGTTTTATGTTGTCTGCGTTCCTTTGGGTTTTCTTGTGAAGAAAAGACAATGGAAGGTTTTTTGCGTTACCAAAAGAGAATTGGAGATTTGTTAGTAACTGTAGCAAATGGCCAATTTGAAAACAAAATTCGTATTAGTATGTTACAAGATGGGGAAGGTAGAATCAGAACGTCTTATAAAGATATTATGGTTTTTATGGATATGTTAAAAGATATGATGATTGCGGGATTGATTGAAGAGGGGGCTGTAGTAAGCACAATGAACCCTTATATTGAAGGCTCTATAGTAGAAGATTTTGAGGATATGGATAATCCACTTTTAGGGTTGCCTCGTAAACCAGAAGGATTTATGGCACAGTAATGGTTGTTTTGTTTGCAATCTCTTTTGTTGTTAGCGTATAATGTAAAAACAAAAGAGGTGATTGTATGATAGATGGACATATGCATTTAGAGAATGGGCCATTGCATGTAGATTATGTTATGGAATTTGTGAATGCTGGAGTAAAAGCAGGTATGGATACGATTCATATCCTTGACCATACGCATCGTTTTATCGAATTCCAACCACTGTATACAAGATTAAAAGAAGCATCCCATTATCAAAAAGAATGGTTTGAGAAGAAAACATTAGAACCACTACAAACCTATTTCGATTTGATTGAAGAAGTAAAACAAATGGATTTACCAATCGAAGTGAAATTTGGTTTAGAAGTATGCTATGCTCCGGAGGATAAAGAATTTTTGCGTGAAATATTAAACGCATATCCATATGATTTTTTGATTGGAAGTATTCATTCTATCGATGGGTTACTCTATGATATGAATTCTTTTTCCCGGGAAATCTTATGGGATAAATATGATACAAATGCGATATACAAACGATATTATGAAATTATGGAAGATATGATTTGTAGTGATTTATTTACACAAATTGGACATCCTGATCAATTGAAGTTGTTTCATTATGATCCTACGTATGATTTAAAACCAACGTATGAGCGATTAGCACAAGCAGCAAAAGAACATGATGTGTATATGGAATGCAACACAGGAATTTATTATCGTTATAACCATGAAGATATGGGAACGAATAAAGAGTTCATGGATATTTTGAAAAAACAAGGAGTAAAGATCATGACAGCGAGTGATGCACATCAAAGCAAACACGTTGGAATGTATATTAAGGAAGTAAGTGAGACATTATGAGTATATATTTTGTAAGACATGGACAGACCGATTGGAACTTGCATGGAAAGATGCAAGGACATACGGATATAGAATTAAATGATACAGGAAGACAACAAGCGTTGATTGCTAAGGAAAAACTTGCGGATGTTCAGATGGATTTCATTTATGCTTCTCCCTTATCTAGGGCGAAAGAAACAGCATCCATTATCAATGAGAACTGGGATATTCCTATCGTTGTGGATGAACGTTTATGCGAGCGAAGTTTTGGCGAGTATGAAGGACATTCCAGTGATGGATTAGATTATAGTAAGCTTTGGAAACTTTGTGAAGAACCGCCATTTCCTGGGGCAGAAAATAGTATTGCTTTTTATCAACGTGTGGAAGCATTCCTTGATACGATTATCGAGCAAGCACAAGAAAAAAATATCCTGATAGTAGCACATGGTGGAGTTAGTATTCCTTATTATTGTTACTTTCATGGCTATGAGTTTGAGAACCTAAATGAAGTTTTGTTAGGGAATTGTGAAGTAAGTCGTATGGATGGTAAAAAGTATAGTTGTAAACAAGAAGCGAGTGTTTAATTGTAGCGATAGGTGGATTCCCACCTTTTCTTTTTGTTTGAATAGGGAGGTTTGCGAATTATTATGTTTTCATATCGTAACATCTATCCTTATAAAATCCTTTATATTCTTCGTTTTTGTAGGGATAAACACGCTCTTTTCATTGACATACTATACGAAAAGAATTAAAATAATAGGGCAGGATACTTTTTTTGTGAAATATTTTACAAATAAGAAAATTCTATGTATTCTTGCAGTATGTTATAAAAATTAACATCGCGAAGCAATCGCAAAAAAGCTTTCCAAGAAGAAAGCGAACAGTAAATCTATCATGGATTTTACGGGAAAGGAGAAATGACATGATTTATTCAAAAGAAGTCGAAAACATGTGCACTGTAAAATGTGGTGCAAGCCATGGTTGTGCGCCTATTCCTGAAGAAGGAAAATGGGTACATTCAAGAGAAATCAAAGATATCTCTGGTTTGACACACGGTATTGGATGGTGTGCTCCACAGCAGGGTGCCTGCAAACTTACATTAAACGTTAAAGAGGGGATTATCGAGGAAGCATTGATTGAAACAATCGGATGTTCTGGTATGACTCACTCTGCAGCAATGGCTAGTGAAGCAATTGTTGGAAAAACATTACTAGAGGCAGTAAACACTGACCTTGTATGTGATGCTATTAACACTGCAATGCGTGAATTGTTCTTACAGATCATTTATGGTCGTACACAATCTGCATTCTCTGAAAATGGTCTTCCAGTAGGTGCTGGTCTTGAAGACTTAGGTAAGGGAACTCGTTCTCAAGTAGGTACTATTTACTCAACAAAAGTAAAAGGTCCTCGTTACCTTGATTTAGCAGAAGGTTATATCTTAAGCATGGGTCTTGATGCAAACGATGAAATCATCGGTTACCAATATGTAAATATGGGTGTATTCATGGACGCTGTTAAAAAAGGTACAAATGCTGAAGACGCTTTAAACAACGCAAAGAAAACGTATGGTCGCTATGCAGATGCTGTTAAATACATCGACCCACGTCACGAATAGGAGGAGGAAAAATCATGGCATTATTTGAAGGATACGAAAGACGTATAGATAAAATCAATGAAGTTTTAAAGGCACATGGCATTTCTTCCATTGAAGAAGCAAAAAAACTATGTGATGACAAAGGTGTAGATGTTTATAACCTTGTAAAAGAAATTCAGCCAATCTGTTTTGAAAACGCTAGCTGGGCTTATATCTTAGGTGCTGCTATCGCTATCAAAAAAGGTGACAAAACTGCTTACGAAGTAGCAAAATCTTTAGGAGAAGGTTTACAGGCATTCTGTATTCCTGGTTCTGTTGCTGACGATCGTAAAGTTGGTATTGGTCATGGTAACTTAGCTGCTATGTTACTTGACAATGATACAAAATGTTTCGCATTCTTAGCAGGTCACGAAAGTTTCGCTGCTGCTGAAGGTGCTATTGGTATCGCTCGTAACGCTAACAAGGCTCGTAAAGAACCATTACGCGTTATCTTGAACGGTTTGGGAAAAGATGCTGCAAAGATCATTTCTCGTATCAATGGTTTCACTTATGTAGAAACTAAATTTGATTATTTCACAGGTGAACTTCATGAAGTAAACAGAACTTCTTACTCTACTGGAGAAAGAGCTGCTGTTAACTGTTATGGAGCTGATGATGTACGTGAAGGTGTTGCAGTTATGCATCACGAAGGTGTAGATGTTTCTATTACTGGTAACTCTACAAACCCTACACGTTTCCAACATCCAGTTGCAGGTACATACAAAAAAGAATGTATCGAACAAGGGAAAAAATATTTCTCTGTAGCAAGTGGTGGTGGTACAGGACGTACACTTCACCCAGATAACATGGCTGCTGGTCCTGCTTCTTATGGTATGACAGATACTATGGGACGTATGCACTCTGATGCTCAGTTTGCTGGTTCTTCATCTGTTCCTGCTCACGTAGAAATGATGGGATTAATCGGTATGGGTAACAACCCAATGGTTGGTGCTAGTGTTGCTGTTGCTGTTGCGATTGCAGAAGCGATGAATAAATAAGAAATTATATTCTATAGAAGGTTATGCGTACATATGCATGCCTTCTTTTTTATGTTATGATTGTGAAAAAGGAGATGGGGTTAGTGGATATGCTGTTGGAGTTTGTGTTTGAATTACTACTAGAAGGGGTAGTCTTTGCTACAAAAGATAAAAAGGTACCGTTATGGATTAGGATGATTATTGGGTTTTTACTTGTTGCTTTGTTTGCTGGTGTGATTGCGATGATTCTTGTATTAGGTGTGTTTGTTACGCATAAGGCTTATATGAATAAAGAGTCTATATTTGGTGGATTATTGATTGTTGCCTTGGGTGTTGTTTTAATAATCATGAACGTATATAGAATTTATAAATATTATAATGAACACTACAAAAAATCGGAAGTTCTTTAAAAATGTATGAATATTTATAGAAATCGAAACAAAAATGAAAAAAATTTGGTAATATTTAGTAATTTTTTCAAAAATATGATATATTCCCATCTTTGACAGCTAGAAGACAAAAAAACCTCAAATAACGCCTTGTTTAAAGGATGTTTTGAGGTTTTCTGTTATGCAGCGATATATAGTAATATTTTATCTTTCTTTTGTCTTACGAAT
>NZ_JBSPFA010000047.1:0-17981 GCF_053848885.1 Amedibacillus sp. YH-ame10 | reverse complement strand
TAAAGGATTCTTTGGACTTTTCTATATTCGAACATAATACACAAAGACAAGGCAAAGCATCTACATCAAATTATATAAAAGGATTCATGGCAAGACATTGAAAGGCTGCTCGCTACGCTCACAGCCTTTCAATATAAGATTTAATTTTATATGGTAATAATTCCACACTTACTTGACACTAACGCAATTAGGACAAAGCTCCATTACGTACAATGTGCATCTCTGTGAATGGATATAAGACATATACGTCTTTTCCTTTAAAGTCTCCTTCTAAAAATGGACCGACAGCTCTAGAATCATGAGAATAGGGGCGATTATCTCCCATTAAAAAATATTCCCCTTCTTTTAAAGTTATTTTTTCAAAGTCTCCAGTAAATACTGGATTGATTTTATTTTTAAAATTATCTACATATTTCGTATCCAAGTAAGGTTCATCGATCGCCTGACCATTTACATATACAACGTCATCTTTTGCGTAAATGCTATCGCCCGGTAATCCAATGACACGTTTTACCCAGTTATCTCCACCAGTAATTTTATCATCACTAACAACAACTACATCGAAACGATTGATGCCATGAATTTTCACATCAATTACGTTCATTACGCCGATTTGTTTGTTTTCTAAAGTCGGGGTCATACTGACGCCTTCTACTTGTACAGGTTTAACTACAAATGTTGTCAGTAGAAAAACAAACACAGCACAAATTACAAAGGTTTTAAATAAATCCCATATTTCATATGCAATGCCTTCTTTTTTAGGCTTCATTTTTTTATTTTTCTTGATTTGTTCTTTTGTTGTTTCTGGTATATCTATCTCAGCTTCAAAGCGTACTTCTTCATCCATATAGTTCATCCTCTCACTCTTGCTATTTATTATAGCACCACTTCGACAAAACATAACTATAATCTTCTAAAAATTTTGAAAGAAAAGGAATAAATCATACTAATTTATATAGAAAAAGAACACTTTTCAGTGTTCTTCGCGTATTTTAATTCGGTTAATTGCTTTGGCTAAAGCGATTTCCGCTCTCTTCAAATCAATTTCTTCAGTTTTCTTTGCCAAACGTTTTTCCGCACGTTCTTTAGAGCGTCTTGCACGTTCTAAATCGATTTCTTCTCTTCCTTCTATCGCATCGGTTAGAATTCTCATTTCATTATCGTTAATTTGTAATAAACCACCAGCCAAAGCATAGCTATGACTAGCTCCATTTATTTTTAGAGTACAACGACATGTATCAAGCATTGCGACCAATGGGATATGACTTGGTAGAATGGTACGATATCCTTCCACTGTCTTTACGTTAATAGATTCTATTTCTTCTTCTAGGTAAAGACCTACTGGAGTTATGATCTTAATCTTGATCATAGGCTATCCTTCTAATGTCTTGGCTTTTTCAACCGCATCTTCGATGGTAGATACGAACATAAATGCCATTTCTGGTAAATGATCATATTTTCCTTCTAGAAGTTCTTTAAAGCTACGAATGGTATCTTCTCTTGATACATAACATCCTTTAATACCAGAGAATACTTCCGCTACGTTAAATGGTTGAGATAAGAAGTTACGAACACGACGTGCACGGTTAACAATAATCTTATCTTCTTCACTCAATTCATCCATACCAAGAATGGCAATGATGTCTTGTAGTTCTTTGTAACGTTGTAATATCTCTTGTACACCACGTGCTACTGCGTAATGTTCATCTCCTACTACTAGTGGATCTAGAATACGTGAACTTGATTCCAATGGGTCCACTGCAGGATAAATTCCTAAAGCCGCAATATCACGGTCCAATACTGTTTTCGCATCAAGATGCGTAAAGGCAGTTGCTGGAGCCGGATCGGTTAAGTCATCCGCAGGCACATAGATTGCCTGTACAGATGTAATAGAACCATTTTTTGTAGATGTAATACGTTCTTGTAATTGTCCCATTTCTGTCGCAAGTGTTGGTTGGTAACCTACGGCACTAGGCATACGTCCTAGCAAGGCACTAACTTCACTTCCTGCTTGTGTGAAACGGAAGATGTTATCAATAAATAACAATACGTCTTGATGATCGTGATCACGGAAGTATTCTGCCATAGTAAGACCTGTTAGTCCAACACGCATTCTAGCTCCTGGTGATTCATTCATCTGTCCATATACAAGAACTGTTTTATCAAGGACTCCGCTGTCCTTCATTTCGTGATACATATCGTTTCCTTCACGGGTTCTCTCCCCAACTCCAGTAACGACAGACATACCACCATGTTCTTTTGCGATATTGTGAATAAGTTCTTGAATTAGCACGGTTTTACCAACCCCTGCTCCTCCAAACAAACCGATTTTACCACCCTTTGCATAAGGACATAATAAATCGATAACCTTGATACCAGTCTCCAGCATATCTGCCGAAGTCTGTTGTTCATCAAAGGTTGGGGCATTTCTATGAATTGGTAAATATTCACACTTTTCTACTTTACCTAATCCATCAATTTCACGCCCTAAGACATTGAACATACGTCCTAATACTTCTTTTCCAACAGGAACACTAATTGGTGAACCTGTATCAATTGCCTCCATGTCTCGTACCAATCCATCGGTACTTCCCATAGAGATACAACGTACACGGTCATCTCCAATATGTTGCGCAGCTTCCACAACCAAAGATTCCTGATCTTTTAGTGGAATTTCAATCGCCGCTAACAATTGTGGTAGATTTCCATCTTCAAACACAATATCTACGACAGGTCCAATAACCTGTACTATCTTACCTATATTCTTACTCATGTATTCGCTCCTTCCATGGCATTTACACCACCAACAATTTCCGTTATTTCCTGGGTAATTGCGGCTTGCCTTGCCTGGTTGAACTCCAATTCCAAGGTTTCTTTTAATTCATCCGCATTATCTGTTGCACTTTCCATCGCCATTCTACGACTCGCCTGTTCGCTTGTCTTGGTTTCTAAAAAGTAACTGTATAACAATGATCGTAAATACAGTGGAATCAGTGTATTTAATATTTTATCGCCCGCAGGTTCAAATTCTGTGATTGCTTTTGCACCAGTTTTTTCGCTAACACGTTCTTCTTTTTGAACAGGAAGAAGTTTCACAATTTCTGGTGTAAAGGTTACAGGGTTCACAAAACGAGTGTATAAAATTTGGATACTCGCAATTTCTCCATTGCGATAGTTCTCTAAAACACTATCTGCCAAAGCAGAAAGTTCCTGATAACAATCATCTTCCATTTCTACAAGAGATTGTACCACTTTGAAATCTTTGTTACGAATCCAACCATTTCCTCTACCACCAATCATCACAATATCATCATCATGACTTTCTTCTAGCATTCGGTATACATTGGCGTTGTAACCACCACACAATCCCATATCACTTGTAAATACAATCGTACAAGTCTTTCCTTCTCGTTGTGTTAAGAAAGGATGGTCATTGTTTTCTATTGTGGATAAGATTTCTTGAACAGTTTCTTTTAGATAATACGCATATTCGCGATTTTCTTCCATATACTGTTTCTGTTTCTTTAACTTACTAGATGCGACCAATTGCATCGCTTTTGTAATTTTCTGTGTAGATTCAACAGATCGAATACGTGCCTTAATGGCTAACTTACCCGCTGCCATAATCTACCCTTCCAATACATTTTTGAATTCTATCGCAAAAGCATCTAGAGCTGTTTTAAGTGATGCGCTAAGTGCATCATCAATGCTTTGTTTTTCATCCAATTCATGTAGAAGTTCTTGATGTTCACGAACCATGAATTTGAGCATTTCTTTTTCGTATAGTTCTACTTTTTCTGCACTAATTTCACGTAAATATTTATTCTTTGCCGCAAACAAGGATACGACTTGATGCGTTGTAGGCATTGGATCGTATTGTTTTTGAATCAATAGTTTTGTTAGACGTTCACCATGTGCCAATGTCTCACTTGTTGCCGCATCTAAATCACTACCGAATTTCGCAAAGGCTTGCATTTCACGATACTGTGCTAGCTCTAATTTCAATGAACCACTTACTTGTTTCATTGCTTTTATTTGAGCCGCACTACCAACACGTGATACAGATAAACCTGAATCTACGGCAGGACGTACTCCACTATTGAACAATTCACTCTGTAAGAAGATTTGCCCATCTGTAATAGAAATTACATTGGTTGGAATATACGCCGCAATATCTCCAGCTTGTGTTTCAATGATTGGTAATGCAGTTAAACTTCCTGCACCTAATTCATCATTTAATTTCGCTGCACGTTCCAACAAACGACTATGCAAATAGAATACATCTCCTGGATATGCTTCACGTCCTGGTGGACGTTTCAACAATAAGGACATCGTACGATAAGCTACCGCATGTTTACTTAAATCATCATATACAATTAGGACATCTTTTCCTTGTTCCATCCATTCTTCACCAATTGCACAACCTGCATAAGGCGCAATGTATTGTAAAGGAGCTGCATCACTTGCAGTAGAGGATACAATGGTTGTATAAGACATTGCATCATGACTTCTTAATTTTTCTACGATTTGCGCAACGGTACTAGCTTTTTGTCCAATCGCAACATAGATACAATATACTCCACGATCTTTTTGGTTAATGATGGTATCTATCGCAATGGCAGTTTTACCAGTTTGACGATCTCCGATAATCAACTCACGTTGACCTTTTCCAATTGGAATCATAGAGTCAATAATTTTTAATCCAGTCTGTAATGGTTGATGTACACTTTTACGTGTCATAACACCAGGAGCCACACGTTCTACTGGACGATATGTATCACTTGTTATAGCTTCTCCACCATCGATTGCTTGTCCTAGAGCATTTACAACTCGTCCAAGCATCATATCTCCGACAGGAACCTCAACAATCTTACCAGTACGGCGAACTTCATCGCCTTCTTTAATTCCTGTATCATTTCCCATTAAAACAGCACCTACATGTTCTTCTTCAAGATTCAGCACCATTCCATATACATCATGGGGAAACAGCAGTAGTTCACCAGCCATGGCATTTCGAAGTCCATATACTAAGGCAATCCCATCACCGATCGTGATCACTGTTCCTGTTTCACCAACTTCTATTTCATCATCATAACGACGAATTTGTTCTTTTAATAACTTACTAATTTCTTCTGGCTTTAAACTCACTGCATTCACCTCACTTTCTTAAATTTTTGTCAATGAGACACTTTTGCGCATACGTTCCAATCTAGAAACTGCGCTATTGTCTATAATTTCATCATTTATTTTTACACGGATTCCCGCAATCAAGTCTTCATCTACGCAAAGGCGCAAATCTATTTTCTTATGAAGTTTATTTTCCAACGCTTTGATTAAACGTTGTATTTCATCTTCTTTCAAAACAGAGGCGCTACGTACATAAACGACTTGTATGTTATTTACTTCGTTGTAGCTTTTTATGTATTCTTTTACGATATCATGTAAGGAACGAAAATGCCCTTTATCAATCAAAAGCTTCAAGAAATTTAAAAGCGTTGCGTCCAAATCTTTTGCGTATACTTTTTCTAGTACATCTTTTTTTTCTGCTCGTGAAATTTTAGGATGTGAAAGAATGGTATAGAAATCTGCTTCTGCCATTGTCTCATCCACAAATTGCAACTGTTCTTTGTACAAATCCAAAGTTTTATCTTCCAAAGCAATAGAAAAAATTGCCTCACAATAATTCTTCGCAACTAATCCTGCCATTTGTCTTCACCTACATGTTCAATAAAATCATCCACATAAGATTTTTGTTTGTCTTCATCAATTTCTTTTTTGACAATCTGCTTCGCAGCTTCAAAGGCAACATCTACAACAGCTTGTTTCATTTCGCTTTGCGCCTGCACTTTTTCGCGTTCCATATCTTGATGTGCTTTCGCTTTGATATGTTCCGCTTCCTGTTTCGCTTTGGCTACTATTTCTTTCTTCTCTTCACCAGCATGTTTGACTGCTGTTTCTACAATCTCATGTGCTTCACTTTTCGCACTTGCCATTTGTTCTTCATAGCGTGCCTTATAAGTTTCACCAGCAATTTTAGCATCTTCTCCTGCTTGAATATCTGCAGCTATCATATCGTGACGTTTCTTAAAATAATCCAAAATAACGTCCCAGAAGAAATGCTTCGCTACCAGGCACAAGATCAAAGTAGAAATACAGACAAGAATAACATCCACAAGATCAATACGCAGGTAATTTGATATATTAATATCCATATGTATCAAACCCTCCTAACTTGTAGTTTGTTATACTGCGAAAATTAAAATCAAGGCAATAATTAAGGCATAAATACCAGTTGTCTCTGCCATGGCAATACCAAGTACCATGATACTACGAATTTTTCCAGCAGCTTCTGGGTTTCTACCAACAGCTTCTGCACCTTTACTTGCGGCAATACCCTGACCGATACCAGGACCTAAACCAGCAATCATTGCGATACCCGCACCTAAAACCGCCATACCTTGTACAAAATATTCATTGAATTCCATATTATTTTCCTCCTTATAGTTTTCAATTTTTAATCTTCATCACTTGCCATACTATCTGATAAAAAGAAACTGGCAATCGTAAAGAAGATGTAGGTTTGTATCAAACCTGAAAATATATCGAAATATGCGTGTAAGAATGGTGTAATCGCCAATCCTACAGCTCCAAAAGGCATAAATCCTTTCAACAGTGAGTAGACCATCCCAACGATGATACTTCCCGCTAACATATTCCCGAACAAACGCAGTGATAAGGAAATTGGTAATGCCAAATCTCCTAATATATTCATTGGTAAAAACAAGAAAAATGGTTCACACCAGCCTTTTAATTTTGCTTTAAGACCATTCTCTTTGATGCTTGTATAATGAATCAACAAGAACATCATCAATGCCAATGTAATATTTACACTTAAATTACTTGTTGGTGGCTGTAATCCAATCAATCCCAATAAATTGCTTGGTGCCATCATAAATATCAATGTTCCAAAAAATGGTAGATAGTATTTTGTTCGATCTTGTAAATTGTCCGAAATAATACCCTTACCAAGACCAGCAACAATTTCACATAACAATAGGAATCCTTTTGGAGCTACCTTAGGGTCTGCCTTCTTTATTCTTTTACCAGCAAGTATAAAGAATATACTAAAAAGCAAACATAAGACGAGCCAATTAAATACAGATTCATGGATATATATGTGTAATCCTGCGATGGTAATATCAAATGCCACTAATCATCCTCCTCTCTTGTTTTTAAACTATAGAAAATGATAGCAATCTTATGACAAGTAAACCCCGCTAATAAAGCAAAAGCATTGATTCCACAAAAAATACTCGCCGCAAATACAAGACCATACATAAGGTAACGCATCATGTATCCAAAGTATCCACTTGCTTGGGCATTCCCTGCATATTCAATCGATTTTGTCATACGAGAAATCATTTGAAAACCTATCAATCCAACCAAAGCTCCAATTGCTACACCACCTACAACCTTATAGATGTTATGGTTCCACATCATAGCGATAATGGCACCAACAATCATTGCCACACCCATTAAAATGAAGGTTAAAACTTTGATTTTTTGATTCATACGTTGCAATTCATTCATCCTTGCTCAACTCCTTCCATAGAGTATAAAAATTACCGCCAATTGCATAGGCTAGAAACACGAGTATCATACAGGGAGCTGTATGTAATAACTCATCTAACCAAACTCCTACAACAGCCGCAATTAAACAGCTAAGTGTAAATGTCGCGAGCCACTTAATCGCCCACTTCATAGACTACTTCGTACCGAAGATTCGATCTCCCGCATCTCCAAGACCTGGAATAATATATCCTTTTTCATTTAGCTTTTCATCTAATGAAGCTAGATAAATATCCACTTCTGGATGTTCTTTTTCTACTGCCGCAACTCCTTCAGGAGCTCCAACCAAACATACCAAACGAATATTCTTCGCTCCTTGTTTTTTCACCATAGAAATTGCCGCATTCGCGCTACCACCTGTTGCTAACATTGGATCCACAATCATAACGACAGCATCATCAATTTCTTTAGGATACTTTTCGAAATACGTGTGAGGTTCTAATGTCTCTTCATCACGATACAACCCAACATGGGCAATCTTTACGGTTGGTATCAAGTTACAAATCCCATTTACCATACCTAGTCCTGCTCGAAGAATTGGTACCAATACGATTTCTTTTTCTAAAGAATACGTCTTACAGGTCGCAACCGGTGTATCAATTTCCACTTCCGCTAGAGGTATATCTCTTGTGATTTCATAAGCCATAAGACCTGCAATCTCATCAAGATTCTGTCGAAAGTCTTTTGTACCAGTTTCCTTCTTACGCATTTGTGTTAATTTATGCGTAATCAGAGGATGTTTTAATACATTTAACATAACAAACTTCTCCTTCTATTAAAAAATACTTCACGGCATTATTATATCATGATTATATGTATTTTTCCCTGTTTTATACAGTTTTTTCATGATTACAGAAAGAACTATATATGAAAAAGGCTATCCATTCGATAGCCTTAGGTAATTTTATTTTTCGTTTGGTAATGGAAAGTTCTCTGTTAACGCACATACTTCCTTATGTACTTCTTTGATTAACTCTTCATTATCCGCATTTTTTAGTACTTTTGAAATCCATAATGCGACTTGTTTAAACTCTTCTTCTTTGAACCCACGAGTTGTCATAGCGGCTGTTCCTAAACGAATTCCACTCGTAACAAACGGTTTCTCAGTTTCAAATGGAATGGTATTTTTATTACATGTAATACCCGCTTCATCAAGTAAGTGTTCTGCCACTTTCCCATTCATTCCAATGCTTGATTTAACATCCACTAAGATCAAATGGTTATCGGTACCACCACTCACAACACGGAAACCCTCTGCTTGTAATGTATCAGACATTACTTTACAGTTCTTGATTACTTGTGCAGCATAGTCTTTGAATTCTGGTTGCATTGCTTCATGGAAACATACTGCTTTTGCCGCAATCACATGCATCAAAGGACCACCTTGCATTCCTGGGAATACTTTTTTATCTAGTAATGGCGCATGTTCTTTTTTACATAAAATGATTCCACCACGTGGTCCACGCAATGTTTTATGTGTAGTAGAAGTCACAAAATCTGCGTAAGGTACAGGACTTGGATGTATTCCAGCCGCAACTAAACCTGCAATATGTGCCATATCTACCATGAAGTAAGCTCCTACTTCATCCGCAATTTCTTTAAACTTCTTGAAATCAATAGTACGAGGATATGCACTTGCTCCCGCAACGATCAATTTAGGTTTCTTTTCTAAAGCTACACGACGTACATCTTCATAATCAATGGTTTGATCATCTTCACGTACTCCATAATCCACAAAGTCATAAAGTGTTCCACTAAAGTTCAATGGATGACCATGTGTCAAGTGTCCACCAGCTGTTAAGTTCATCCCAAGCACAGTATCACCTGGTTGTAAGAGTGCCATGTAAACACCCATGTTTGCTTGAGAACCACTATGTGGTTGTACATTGGCATGTTCTGCTCCAAACAATTCCATTGCGCGATTTCTTGCCAATTCTTCAATGACATCTACGTTCACACATCCACCATAATAACGTTTGCTTGGATACCCTTCCGCATATTTATTCGTAAGAATACTTCCCGCCGCATCTAATACATCTTTGGATACATAGTTTTCTGATGCAATCAGCTCAATATTATACAGCTGACGCTTCGCTTCTTGTTCGATTGCTTCTTGAATTAACTTATCATTCATACCTTGACCTCCGTTCAATGTGTTTATTTTATCATATTCTTCGCAAAAATTTTCATAAAGTTTATGAAAATAATCGCATTTTCTTTCATTTATCGAAAGCACGCTTATGTTGCATATGAATCCCAATATGTCCAACACCTAATATAAGTGCAGAAAGTATCATCCAGATAACATTTCCATAGATCCCTAATAGTAAAAATGCAATCACCGGAAGGCTCGCTCCCGCAATAGGTATCCCTGCAAATGAGCAATAAAAATCTTTCAACGTACGCTCACTTCTAAAGTAGCGAATCCAGTACCCTTCATACAGTAACATACATCCAAAAGAAAGCAGTAACCAAATAGAATTCATAGTAATCACATGTATATTAAAATCTGTGAAACAAATCGCACATGCGCTTACACATACTTCTCCAACTCGTTCAAAATATTGTAACGCCTTTGATTCCCCATCTGCATCATATCCTTGTGGCATGCGCTTCGCCCACATAAGATTGGGTATGAATAACATCAACATATACACTAGACCTACATAGGAAAACCCAAAGTGTCCCATATTAAGCTTTCTCGCTCTTCTCTTTACTTAGATATTTACGTATCGCAAATATAACACCCACAGCCAATACACCAACCAAATTCTCCAAAGCACTATCATGATAAATAACAATCTGTCTGGCAACTGCATACAACAACACTTCTAGTACAGATTCAGGCGTATGTAAGATTAACATCTTCGCAAACTCAATCCCCACAACCAAAGTCAATACTGTTTTCATAAACGATTCTAATTGAAAACTTCCTTCTTTTAATGCATTCCCTGCATAGAAAACAACATATATTGCCGACACTGTAATCGCAACAATCAACAGTACCGCAATCGCAAGTTCCAATCCTTTTGTTACCCTAACTAATTTTTCATTAATCCCCTTCATAATGCCTCCTTTATTTATACTGTGGATAATCCGCATGATAATCAATACCCGCTTTACGCGCTTGATGGTGTTGATCTTTTCTTAGCATACGGTATAATTTGCCATCTTTTCTAAATTTTGCGCCTGTTTGTTTAAAGTAGAATTTAATATCTTTTTCAAGGCATTGTTGTCGAATATGTAGTATCCAATCATAATCGCAAATTCTTGCTTCCATTCCACTTTCTCCACCAGCCGTTATTTGTTCAATGCTATTATCCAACCATGGTGTTAAATCAATATCCTCTAATAATGGTTCACATATAATTGACTTATGCGCAATCTTTGCCTTCATATAAATTGGCATTCGATAATTTGCGCGTTCTTGATTTTCAATCGTACAACAAATCATTACATTCTCATACCCATTGCCCCAATCCTGTGGAACACAGCTTTCCAGTCGATCAATACGTTTGGTAATCATAAAAAAGAAAAGATCCTCACGCTCTTTTATCATCGCCCACGCTTCATCACGCCATGCGTCCGCCTCTTCCACAAAAAAATCACTGGTAAAACAGGTATAGACTATGGTACCAGAAGGTATCTTATAAGAGCCGTCTCTTTTCTTTTGAATTGGATATTGAAAATTCTTCAGTCGTGTGACAATGGAACTGTCTTTATCGCGTCTTGCATCCATGCGATATACATAACAGTTCTGACATCCTGCGCTCAGTTTATGGCATCCATGCCAGGGATTCCAACTTGCCATACAATGAATTCCTTTCTTTTATTTTTCTAATGCACTTACTTTATCAATTCTTCTTTGATGACGTTCATCATGTGAGAATTCAGTATTCATCCAAACACGCACAATTTCTTTCATCAATTCTTCTCCAATGATACGTTGTCCCATTGCTAGTACATTGGAATCGTTATGTTCTCTTGTAAGTTTTGCACTCAATGGATCGTTGCATAATGCACAGCGAATTCCTTTTACTTTATTGGCTGCAATACTGACCCCTATACCAGTACCACAAATGACAATACCACGATCACATTCTTTGTTTGCTACAGCTTTTGCGGCAGGACCTGCATAATCTGGGTAATCCACAGATGCACAACTATCTGTCCCAAAATCAACAACTTCATGTCCCATTTCTTTCATCATGCCTTTGACAATTTCTTTGTACTCAAATGCACCATGATCACAAGCTACTGCTATTTTCATATTCATATCCTCCTTGATGTGTTTTTATTATAACAATATCATCTAAAAGTTACTAGATAATATCTCGAATATCAAACGTCAAATTGATTTCTCTATGTTTCTTTTTCATTTCGAACTTACTCACGATACGATCAATCGCCTTCATACAGCCTTCTAATTTAGAAGTTGCTACGATAATTGCAAATTGTGTACTATTACACTTTGAGTACACATCATTTTTACGTAAATCTTCCATGATGACTTTGTGTAGAATATCTGCCTCTTCTTGAAAATACGTTTTACTCGTTGTTTCTTCTTCACTAGACAGTGTTAAAAGTACCAAATATTTTGCACGTGTAGATCTATGTGCAGAACGTTGATTGATTTGATAGATATTGCGGAAGATTTCAAAATCACAATAGAAAGCTCCAGAATTATTACGAGTTTCATTTAGATTTTCTTCCAATGATGTAACACTTAATGAATTTTGTAAAGATTTCTCAGATAATAGCTTATAGATTTCTTTCATACGATTGGTTGGTTTTACACCCATATTACTATAGTACATATCTACTACACGATGATAATAGGAAATAGCTAAAGCTATTTGATTTAGTTTATAATACGCAAAAAGTTTACACTCATGAATACTACTATGATAGAACTGTTTGAAGTCGATATAACTACAAACTTCTATAATATATTCATATTTTTCTTCTTCCATATATAATTTACATGCCTTATCCACCGCATGTAACATCATACTATGATAATGTTCACGTAAGTCTCTTACCCATGTCTCAGAAGAAAACTCATACATGAAACTATCGTTATATCTAGAACATAGTTGTAAAGCATCCATACGAATATCTTCTATATTCTTTTGATTTAGGATGCGCTCACATAAAACTTCCATATCATCAATATCTATGATTTGAGGAACCTCTGTGTTCCATGCATACGCATTTCCTTTTGAAATAATGCATTTCTTCTTTTTATCATCTGGGTAAAACAAAGACATTTCTTTTCTTGCACGGTATACTAAATTACGAAGTGCTCCCTCTGGATTATCAATATCATGATCTGGCCATAACACGTCCATTAACACTGATTTTGTAGCCATACTTTGGCGATGTGCGATTAAATATGCAATTAAAATGATAACCTGAACACTCTTTTTGCGATCCTTAGGAAATCGATTATATTCATTTTCAATTGTAAACTCGCCCAACATGTGAATTGTTAGCATATTTTTCTTCTTCATATTCTTTACCTCTTTGTAGCACTATTTTATCATGCTAGCGTCCTTCATCGCAAATAACTTGCTATAGTTTTCTTCCATTTGCTTACTTAGTTCTTCTTCATTCATCCCTTTAATCTCACAAAGTTTCTCAAATGTATACGTTATATACATTGGTTCATTTTGTTTCCCACGAAAAGGATGTGGTGTTAAATAGGGACAATCTGTTTCTACAAATAATCGATCAACTGGAATCTTTTGGGCAGTTTCCACTACCCCTTTGGAATTCTTAAATGTAAGAGGACCCGCAAAGGATATATAAAATCCTACATCCATTAGTATCTTTGCGGTTTCATAGCTTCCACTGTAACAATGCATAATTCCTTTACATGGTGCATAAGATTTCAGAATTTCTATGGTATCCTGCGTTGCATCACGCATATGGATTAAAATTGGCTTATCATATTTTTGCGCAATTTCAATTTGCCTTTTGAACCCAATCTTTTGATCTTCTCTACCTACATCATCCCAGTGATAGTCAAGTCCTATCTCACCTAACGCAATGAGCTTGTCCTGAGATAACAAATTTTCCAAACGTGCGTAATCTTCTTCTTTAAAGACATACAAATCGTTTGGATGAAATCCCAAGGCAATATCGATAGGATAGCCTTTCTCTTTCCATATGTCCGCTCGTTCATACTCTATAAAGTTCGTACAAACTACCAACAAACGTTTCACATGATGCTCTATTGCATTTTTAAAAACCTCTTCTATTCGTCCATATAAAGCATCACAAGTAATATGGCAATGCGTATCACATACGTAAGTTTCCATAAAGTATCTCCTATATTTATGACTTAATTGTAATATAAATCGTCGAAAATATGAAGATAATCTTATAAACCTTTTAAAATAATTGATTTTTTATGGGTTATCACCCTATAAAACTAGCATCCTTCTTATTTGTTTTATTGTATTTATGAGAAAATGGAGCCACCTATTGTACGTGTGCAATATCGCCAAAACCCTAGAAATATAAGAGTTCACGAGATTAACCACACTTACACAAAAGAACATACAAGGAGAAATGAAACTGTATAACGACGAAAACGAAACATATAGTGCAGAAGAAGTGAAAGCAGACACAATACGAAGTACAGTGTTATCTTAAGTGATGATTTGAAAGTACAAGTTTTTATAATTCCTTCGGATTCATAATAAAAGAAGATGAGCATTCCAATTATGGATATGTTTTAATTTTTTAAATTTGTTTTAAGAATTTGGATTTTCTTATATGATTTTTTTAATGCATGATAAAATGAAGTCGATAAACTATAGGAGGATATTACAACTATGAAATGGTATGAAAGACAAAAGAAACTTTTCGCAGAACAAGAACAACAAACGAAAGATGGCGAAATGGAAATAGAAACCACAAAGAACGAGGAAGCATTGGAAAGCGTGTTTATGGAAGCAGTAAATGAATATTCAATAGAAGAAAATGCAATCGTTTCCTATGAAGAAGATGCACAACCTTCTTTAGATGATGCTATCAATGAAGAAGTAAAAAAGGTTAAAGTAGCAAATACAGTTATTAGTGAAACCACAAGCATACAAGGCAATTTAGAAGTAGATGGGGATTTATATATCTCTGGTAATATTGTAGGAAATATCTCATGCAGTGGTGATATCCATATGGATAATGGATGCATCAATGGAGATGTGATTGCTATGAACACATACGTTCATGACGCCACTATCACAGGAAACATTACAGCTACAAATACATTAGAACTATTAAGCAACGCTCAGGTATTTGGAAACGTGAGTGGAACTTCACTTTCTTGTGATGCACATATCAAGGGTGATATAGATATTAAAGGAGAATTACTCCTTATGCAGCATACTTCTATCGAAGGAAATCTTTCTGCTTATTTCTTAAAAACGGAAAAAGGTGCTTCTATAAAAGGACAGTGCTGTATTATCACAGAGTAGATATATTCTCACATAAATATGTGTTATAATATCCTATATCTTGAATTACGACAGGAGAATGCTAACATGTATCAAGTATTATTAGTGGATGACGATATAGATATTCAAATTACAAATAAAGCATATTTGTCAAAACAAGGTTTTCGTGTGCTCTGTGCTTCTAATTCACAGGAATGTATGGATTTGATTAAGACTTGTGCAATCGATTGTATCGTGTTGGATATTATGTTGGAAAAAGAAAGCGGATATGACATATGTGAGCAGATTAAAAAAATCACGAATACTCCTATCATTTTCCTGACAAGTTTGATTGAAAAACAAGAAGTTGAACATGGGTTTATTTGCGGTGGCGATGATTATATGATAAAACCTTATGATTTAAGGGAATTGGAATTACGCATCCACGCAAGAATTCGCCAACATAATCATGATGATAAAAATGTAAAGCTTATCCAATCGGATCCTTTGATCATCAACCTAGACGCAAGAAGTGTACATTTAAACCATCATGCAATTATTACAACTTCCTTTGAATTTGACATTCTAGTATTGCTAATAAAAAATCCAAAACGTGTGTTTACGATTGGACAAATCTATCAATTAATCTGGAGAATGCCAGATATAGAGAATGCTCAAACAGTACAAGTACATATTGCTCACCTTCGTAAAAAATTGGATCAATCTTTCCCGGAGCATCATTTTATACAAACGGTTTGGGGAAAAGGTTATATGTTTTGTGAATGCAATGTAAGAAAGGATTGATGAGTACATGAAAGCAAAAGCGGCCATTATAATAACTGTCTCCGTTTTGCTTATTAGTACTCTTTTTTCTTTTCTTTTTTTCCATGACAACAAATATGAAATGAATGCTCCCTATGGAAAAAGTGGAAATATTCAAATTACAGAAAAAGATATCATTCATCAAAGAGTAATCTTTTTAATTGATGATTGGGAATTTTATCAAAATGAAATTTATAATCCAGAAGAACTCCTCCATTTACAACCAAATCCTCATTATATCTTCATTGGTCAATATCCTAATTTTTCCCTTATGAAAGGCAAGAACATTACCAAGGGTACATACCGCATGGTGATAAATCATACAAAAGCTACACAAGAAATTTTTATAAAGATTCCCGAGATTTTCACAGAATATTCCTTATACATAAATGGACAGCTACAAGATGCATATACAGGAGATATTCTATCTCTTGGAAACAATGAACAAACGGAAATACTAATACAAATACATCATAGTAAGCATTACTATGATGGTATCTATTATCCATTCGCAATTGGCACCATACAAGCGATCCAACGCATGAATTTCATTCAACATACAATTTATATCGGTATGGCTATCTTTTCTCTCATTCTATTTTTGTTCGCAATTACATTAAGAAGACAAGATAAAGACAGTGTATTCACTATATTTGCATATATGTGTTTAAGCTTTTCCTTATATTGCCTTTATCCTATCGTTCATACATTATTATCCTCATATTCCACCATAGCATATCGATTAGAAGATTTTTTAAACTTCTTAAGTATCGCTCTACTATTAAAATTGTGCGCAACCATTGTCAAAATAGATAAACATTTTCTCTATAGAAAATGCATTCTTCCAATTAGCATACTTGTCGTTGCTTGCGTAATCATAATTCCTGGTCTCTTCTTACCTAACTATAAGCAACTAATTAATGCATACGGTTCATTTATTGACATATCTAAGTGGATTAGTTCATTATACCTATTCTACTGTGCTTACTTCGCCTTCAAAAGCAAGAATACATATGCAATATATATCCTTGCGGGTGGAACTATATTCTCTATTACACAACTCTTCAATTTCTTCTTCAATAATTTATTTGAACCAATATATGGATGTTGGCAAGCAGAATATGGAAGCTTCATTATTATCTTAATTTACTTAATGATTGTTTTAAAGCGTAACCGTATCTTAATGAAAGATAATTTGATATTAAACGAACATCTTGAACAAGCTATCGAACAAAGAACAAAAGAAATGGAACATTTACTAGAAGAAAGGAAGGCCTTCTTCTCCGATGTAGCACATGACTTAAAAGCACCTTTGGGTGCCATCCAAAACTATACTCGATTGATAGAACAAAATGATATTCATCTAGATAATGAAATCCGCAACTATCTACACTCCATTGAACGCAAGAATCAATTGATGAGTGAGCGAATATCTTCCTTACAACAAATTACACAATTGGATAAGACAAAGGGTGTGAATGAAGCCCTATCTATAAATAAATTACTTCAATCCTTCTATGATGAAAATTGTCCAGATGCAGATGCTTTAGGCATCCATTTCCAAATACAATTATTAGAGAATGATTGTATGATTTATGCTCAAAATGAAAAAGTAAGTATTCTATTAGAAAACTTATTCTATAATGCTTTAAGCTTTACACCATTTGATGGTGTTATCACTGTACTTGTATCAAGTGATGAAGAATTTGTACATATTGTATTTAAAGATAGTGGTGCAGGTATACATGAAGATGACCTTCCACATATCTTTGAAAGATTTTACTCAAAACGAGATAATGACTCAGAGAAAAGTGGACTTGGATTATATATCGTTCATATGATTGTAAAAGAACTACATGGTACCATATCTGTAGAATCCAAACTTCATGAAGGAACTTCTTTCTATATCAAAATTCCTTTGCTGCATAAAGTACTAAACACCTTAGATGATGCCTTCCAATTATGAAAAAGAGGCTGTAACGAATAAGAAACAGCCATAACATAAAAAAACACGTCAATCTCATAAGAGGAAGACGTGTTTTTTTGGTATAATTTAACTATGGAAAACAACAATGTGTTAGAGTTAAA